>NZ_JAFCTX010000011.1:0-139307 GCF_049896245.1 Cypionkella sp. TWP1-2-1b2
AAAGCCGCCACCCATAACTCAGCATAGCGATCAAAACTGATCCGGGTCGCCTCTAAAGCCGCAGACGCGAGGTTCTGCGCCGCGTCAACATGTAGGCCGACCGGACTAAAAGGGATAAGACTTTATACGCATAGTTAATACCGGGTGTAGTGCTTGATATTATGGTTACACCGTTAGCGGCTACCTTACTTGCGGGCACCCTATCGCTTAGACCTAATACCGAATGCCCGAGTTCATGCGCTAAAGGACGTCCGTTTCGATCCATTTTGAAATAGGAGTCATACACCGTTATCGTTGCGGTTCCTTTTTTGCCGAGCCGACTGTAGAAACGGCCAGCGTATTCTCCGATACTTTAGCGGCTGCATTTGGACCACCATCCACTATTCTAGCTCCTTTTCCTGGCACCCCAATCGCTTCCAATACCGCCTTATCTTGCTTTACTTGTTCTTTAATTGACTCGGGGTAAAATCCCCGTGGCGTATTGTTGTATTTTCTTTCCAACGCCTTGAGCGCCTCAAGTTGCCTTTCTCCCTTAGGTTTTCCGCCACTATGCAAGATTGCCTGTAGGTCTTCTATGTTGTTCTTCAGCACATTACGAGCGTCTTCCGCGTCTTTTGCGATAGCATCACGCTCCTCTTTTGAATGCGTATCACTCTGTATTTCATGCCCTGTCGCGTCACTCTTATTCACCGGATCGCCGAAGCTATAGCTATACCGATTGGTCCCGACGCCAGCCTTGGTGACCTCCCACCAATCCGGCTGGATGAACATGCCGAGCTTGGGATCATAGTACCTTGCGTTGAGGTATTGCAGGCCTGCGTCGCCGTCGTAGCGCTCGCCGATATAGCCTTTGGATTCGTTGGCGGCGGTAAGGTCGAAGTCGGTGGCGATCGCCTCGCCATAGGGGCGGAACACAGAGCGTTCGGCCATTTTGCCGTGTTTGGCGGCGTCGGTGCTGAACTGGGTGACGCCGTGCACGGTGCCAAGCGCGTCGCGGTGCAGGGCGGTGGCATAGGTGGCAGTGGCGTCATAGACGAGGCGGATGTTCGGCAGCGGATAGGCGTAGATCGCCTCGGTACTGGCGTTCTTCCAGTTGCGCACCTCGATCGCGCGGTGGGGTGGGGTTTCACCCCACCGTCCGAGCGGCGGCAAAAGATGAACAAACCCCTAAGGCGCCATCATTAACCCATTGATCTCTATAGATCAGCCCCACTGTCCACGCGTGGATACCCCCACAGGGCCGCGAAAGCGTTCGCGCCCGTCTCAAACCTCAAATCTCTCCACCGCAGCGATTTGTCCCCGGCAAGGGCAGGGGTCGGGCGTCACCCATTAAACAAGAAATGCAGCACGTCGCCGTCTTTGACCTCGTAGGTCTTGCCCTCAACCCGGAACTTGCCGGCTTCTTTCGCCCCGGACTCACCCTTGCCTGCGATATAATCGTCATAGGCGACGGTTTCGGCCCGGATAAACCCCTTCTCGAAATCACCGTGGATCACCCCAGCCGCCTGCGGCGCGAGCATGCCTTTATGGATCGTCCAGGCGCGGGCCTCTTTCGGGCCGACGGTGAAATAGGTCGACAGGCCGAGCAGCTGATAGCCCGCGCGGATCAAACGGTCCAAGCCTGCCTCATGAAGGCCCATTTCTTCGAGGAACATCGTGGCTTCGTCATCGGCCAACTGGCTGATTTCTTCCTCAATCTTCGCCGAGATCACCACAGACCCCGCACCCTGCTGCGCCGCCATTTCGGCCACGCGGGCGGACTGGCTGTTGCCATCGGCGGCGCAGGCTTCTTCGACATTGCAGACATACAAAACCGGCTTCGAGGTCAGCAGTTGCAGCAGCCGCCACTGCCGCTGATCTTCCTCGGCGATCTGCAGGTTGCGCGCCGGATGCCCCGCTTCCAGCAATTTCAACGCGGCGCGCAGCAGGCGATCCTGGTCAAGCGTGTCCTGATCACCGCCGCGCAGTTTCTTGGCAAGGCCGGTCAGGCGGCGCTCGATGCTTTCCATATCGGCGATCATCAGCTCGGTCTCGATGGTTTCCGCGTCCGCCACCGGGTCAATCTTGCCTTCGACATGGGTGATGTCGCCGTCTTCAAAGCAGCGCAAAACATGCGCCACGGCATCACATTCGCGGATATTGGCGAGGAACTGGTTGCCAAGGCCTTCGCCCTTCGAGGCCCCCCGCACCAGACCCGCGATATCGACAAAGGTCATCCGAGTCGGGATGATCTGCTTGGAACCTGCAATCGCCGCCAGCTTGTCCAGCCGCGCATCGGGCACAGCGACTTCGCCGACATTCGGCTCAATCGTGCAGAACGGGAAGTTTGCCGCCTGCGCTGCCGCCGTGCGGGTCAGCGCGTTGAACAGGGTGGATTTGCCGACATTCGGCAGACCAACGATACCCATCTTGAAACCCATAGCACACACCCCTTTTACCGGCCGATTGCCAACACCGCCTGATATCCAGACCGCCTGCGGCATAGGCAGGACAGGCGGTGCGGTCAAGGCTTTCGCGTGGGAAACCTGCGCGGGCTTGGGTATGGGAGCCTCCGGCGGGAGTATTTTCGCCAAGATGAAATTGCGAGACGGGCTTTGGCTGGGCTGAAGGGGCATTGATTTTCCGGGGCTTCCCGTGCAAACCGCTAGACAGATTTGCAGGGATGGGCCGGGATATGAGCAGAATCGATGACACGTTCGCGCGGCTGAAATCGCAGCAGAAAAAGGCCTTTGTCGCCTATATCATGGCGGGCGACCCGGATGTGGCGCGTTCGCTGGCGGTGATGCAGGGGCTGCCGGGGGCGGGGGTTGATATCATCGAGCTGGGCCTGCCGTTCACTGATCCGATGGCGGATGGCCCGACGATTCAGCTGGCGGGCCAGCGTGCGCTGGAAGCGGGGATGACGCTGGACAAGACCCTGCAGATGGTACGCGATTTCCGCAGCGGTGACAAAATCACCCCCATCGTGCTGATGGGCTATTACAACCCGATCTACGCGCGCGGCGTCGATCTGTTCCTGACCCAAGCCACCGAGGCGGGCATCGACGGGCTGATCATCGTCGATCTTCCGCCCGAGGAAGACGCCGAGTTGTGCCTGCCCGCGCAAGCTGCGGGTCTGAACTTCATCCGTCTCGCCACCCCCACCACCGACGCCAAACGCCTGCCGAAAGTGCTGCAAAACACGTCCGGTTTCGTCTATTACGTCTCGGTCACCGGCATCACCGGGGCGGCTGCGGCGCAGGCGGGCGATGTCGGGCCGGAAGTGACGCGGATCAAACGCTCGACCGATCTGCCAGTGATTGTCGGCTTTGGCATCAACACGCCCGAGGCCGCGAAAGCCATCGCATCGGTGGCTGACGGCTGCGTGGTCGGATCTGCCATCGTCAAGGAAATAAGCACCGGCAAATCCGTAGAGGACGTGCTGGCCTTCGTGGCAACTCTCGCAGCAGGCGCACATTCGGCCTGAACCGCTAAAACTTGTCTAAAATTGTCATCCTCTCTGCTCAAATATCCCACCGGGGTCCGGGGGTGTGAAACCCCCGGCGGCTGGCCCCAAAACACTCCGGCGTCCAGCGGCGAACCCCATTGCGTCAAACCGTTGAAATTGGTAATGATCCATGACCAATTTCAACGAAAAGGTCCAGACATGCCCCCGGTGATCACCTGCATCGACGATCTCAAGCAGCTTTACAAAAAGCGCACGCCGAAGATGTTTTATGATTACTGCGAAAGCGGGTCGTATACCGAGCAGACCTTCACCGAAAACACCACGGATTTTAGTAAAATCCGACTGCGGCAACGGGTTGCGCGCGATCTGACCGGGCGCAGCACCGAAGTTTCCATGCTGGGCGCGCCCGTCACTATGCCCGTGGCGCTGTCTCCAGTCGGCTCCACTGGCATGCAATGGCCGGATGGTGAGATCAAAGCCGCCCGTGCTGCCGCCGCGTTCGGGGTGCCGTTCACGCTGTCCACCATGTCGATCTGTTCCATCGAGGATGTGGCCGCGCACGCGCCGACGCCGTTCTGGTTCCAGCTTTATGTGATGAAAGACGAAGACTTCGTCGATGCCATCATTGAACGCGCCCGGGCGGCGAAATGCTCGGCTTTGGTGCTGACGCTGGATCTGCAAATTCTGGGCCAGCGCCATAAGGATTTGAAGAACGGGTTGACCAGCCCGCCGAAACTGACGCTTCCGAACATGATCAACATGGCGACCAAACCGGCGTGGTCGCTGGGGATGCTGCAAACCCCCCGCCGTACCTTCCGCAATATCGTCGGGCATGTGAAGGGCGTCACCGATCTGGCGGATCTGACAAAATGGGCGAATGAGCAGTTCGACCCGATGCTGGACTGGGGCAAGGTCAAGCGCATCCGCGACCAATGGGGCGGCAAGCTCATTCTGAAGGGCATCCTCGACGCCGACGACGCCCGCTTGGCCGCCGATGTCGGGGCCGACGCGATGATCGTCTCGAACCACGGCGGGCGGCAGTTGGATGGGGCGTTGTCTTCAATCCGCGTGCTGCCGTCGATTGTGAAGGCGGTCGGCGATCAGACGGAAATCTACATGGACAGCGGCATCCGCTCGGGTCAAGACGTGCTGAAAGCCCTCGCCTTGGGTGCCAAATCCACCTTTATTGGCCGCAGTTTCATCTACGGTCTGGGCGCGATGGGGCAGGCGGGTGTGACGAAAGCGCTGGAAGTGATCCAGAAGGAGTTTGATATCTCGATGGCTTTGTGTGGGGTGCAAAAAGCCCGCGACATCAGCCGCGAACACGTTCTGGTGCCGAAGGATTTTGAGGGCGATTGGGTGTGATGTGCGGTGGGGTGAAACTCTAGCCTACCCAAGTTTCAAGCGCAGCGTAGGGTGGGGTTTTACCCCACCGTGCCCTACCGCCGCAACAACACCCGTGCCAGCACCGGGATGCCTGCCAGCATCACCGCCGCGCAGACGAAGGCAAAGCGCAGACCAAAATGCCCGGCAATAAAGCCAATCGCGGGCGGGCCGAAGAAATAGCCGAAATAGCCGATCAGCGTCGCCCGCGCCACCGCCCGCGCCCGCGCGGCGGGGTCCGACAGTTGGCCCACCAGCGAGAACACCGTGGGTGCAATTACCGATGATCCGATCCCCATCACGATGAACCCGGCATAGGCCATCGCAGGCGTCACAGCCAAAGCCGCTGCCAAAGCGCCCACAGCCGCGATCACAGCACCCCCGGTCAGCAGCCAGACGGCAGGGATACGGCTGGCCAAACCTTGCCCGAACAACCGTGCCACCCCCATGGTGATCGCCATCACCGCAGGCCCCATTGCGCCATCAGACGGGCTGCCGCCAAGGTTCTTCTCGATATGCAACGCCGACCAGTTCTCTGCCGCATTCTCGGTCAGAAACGCGATCAGCACCATCGCGCCGCCGATCACCGGCACCAGGCCCAGATGCGCCGCCCCCTTGCCTTTGGGGCGGGCAAGTCCCTCAATCCGGCCATCTTTCTCATAGGCCGCAAGTGCGATCAGCCCGGCCATCGCCGCCATGCTGCACAACACCCATGCAGGCGACCACCCCGCACTGCGCAAAACTCCGGTGGCAATCGCCCCGCCCGCATAGCCAAAACTATAGGCGGCATGGCACAGGTTCATCAGCGGCCGCCCGCTTTGCGTCTCAAGCGTCGCCACCCGCGCGTTCATCAACACATCGGTCAGGCCGGTGCCCGCCCCGCAAGCCATCATCGCCAGCGGAAACAGCATCAGATGGCTGAACTGCCCCGGCAGGGTGAAGGCCACGCACATCAACAGGCACGAAATCAGCATCGCGCGGCGCCCAAACGCCACGCCCAGACGCGGGGCTACCAGCATGGCACAGACCGCGGCGATTGGCGTCATGAACATCAAAGCCCCCAAGTGGGACTCGTCAATATCCAGCATGGTCTTGATATCGGGCAGATCGGCGGCAAAAGAGCCCCACAGCACGCCCATCGCGGCAAAAGCCGCCACGGCGGGCCGGGCGATGCGAAGGGTGGCAAGCGCGGTCATGAAGGCAATCCTTTGCGCCTTGGCTAACTGCCTCGTGCCGTCTCGGCTTGCACAACAGCGACACGCACGCGGCAGGATTGACCGTTGTTTGATCAAATCGCGCCGCGCCAGCATCTGGCCTAAAGCGGCTGGATCAGCGATTGATGCACCGCCACCCCCGCCATCGCGCCATCACGGGCGGCGAACACCGCGCCGTAGACCGGGCGGGCCAGATCCCCCGCCGCATAGATGCCGGCAACTTTGGTTTGCTGCATCATATCCACCTCAAGATACGGGCCGGTCGGCCCCGCCAGCACCGCACAGCCCAACTGATCGGCCAGATCGCAAGCAGGACAAGATTGCGACACCAGATAGATCACTTGGCAAGCCACCGCCGCGCCGCTGTCCAATTCCACCGCTTGAAGCCCGGTTGCATCGGCTTGAAATCGGCGCACCGCACCATCCTCCACCGCAATACCTGCGCGGCTCAGACTGGCTCGCTCATCCAAGGTTAACGCATAACCATTAGAAAACACCGTCAGATCACCCGTCCATTCTCGCAGCAGACTGGCGTGATGCGGCAACCCGTCTGCGGTCATCAAAATGCCGGTCGGGCGGTCTGCGTTCTCAAAGCCATGGCAATAGGGGCATTGCAGCGCCCAATCGCTCCAGCCTTGCGACAGCCCCGGCAGATCGGGCAAAATATCCCGCATCCCATACGCCAGGATTACCCGCCGTGCCAAGATCACCCCTGCCGCCTCCACCCGGAACACATCACCCTCGCGGCTGATCCGGCCCACCTTCTGCTCCAGCATTTGCACCGTCGGATAGGCCAGCACATCGGCCCGGCCCGCCGCCTGCATCTGTGCCGGGCTGTGGCCATCCTGCCCGAGAAAGCCGTGCCCCGCCGCCGAGAACCGATTGCGGGGCTGACCCAGATCATAGACCACCACCCGCTTGCGCGCCCGCCCCAGATACAGCGCCGCCGTCAGCCCCGCAAAACTGCCGCCGATCACCGCCACATCAACTATTTCCGCCACATCCGTCGCAGCCATCTGGTTCTCCTTGCCAATTCCGAATCATGTAACTATAAAAGTTACATGAAACAGAATGGAAAACTAGCCCTCGCCTTGCACAGCCTTGGCCATCTGGCGTTACGCCAAACCCCGATGACCTCGGAAGCGATTGCAGCGCAGAACCAAACCCACCCGGTTGTGGTGCGCCGCGTGCTGGGGCGGTTGCGCGATGCGGGCCTTTTGCTGTCGGAAAAGGGCCATGCGGGCGGCTGGCGACTGGCAAAGCCCGCCGATCAAATCTCGGTCGCCGACGTCTATCGCGCGATTGACGAGCCGTTTCTGGCGATCCAACTGCCGCAAGCCCCACCCGAATGTAGCATTGTCGCGGCGATGCAAGGCATGGTCCGCGCCGCGATGGCCGAGGCCGAGGCGGTGCTGCACAGCCATTTCGCCCGCCAAAGCATCGCAGACCTTGCGCGTGCCATGCAGGGTCACACCCACGACCACCAGCGCGACCCGCACGGCCACCCGGAAAAACCAGCTTCCCTTCCAGGCGATTCCCCGCTATAGGCCCGCGATCGCGCCATGCACCCTTGAACGTTGGCGGATATATATATGGAGAAACAACATGGCACGCGAGATCCTTGATCTTCACGCCGAAGCACGCGCGGGGACAGGCAAGGGGGCCGCCCGTCAATCACGTCGTGATGGCTTCGTTCCCGGTATCGTCTACGGCGATAACGTTGCCCCCTTGGCAATCAAAATCAACTACAACGCCCTGCTGAAGCGCCTGAAAGCTGGCCGTTTCCTGTCGTCGCTGTTCAACCTGAAGGTTGAAGGCCACGCGGACGTGCATGTGATCTGCCGCGCGGTGCAGCGTGACGTTGTGAAAGACCTGCCGACGCATATCGACCTGATGCGCCTGCACGATGAGAACCGCATCAACCTGTTCATCCATGTGACCTTCATCAACCACGAAGCCTCGCCGGGTCTGAAAAAGGGCGGCACGCTGACCGTTGTGCGCAACGATGTCGAGTTGAACGTTCTGGCAGGCGATATCCCGGATCACATCACCGTCGATCTGACCGGCAAGAACATCGGCGATGTGATCCACATCAATGACGTGGTTCTGCCGGAAGGCACCAAAGCCAGCATCGACCGTAACTTCGTGATCGCCAACGTTTCGGCTCCGGCGGGTTATGTGGAAGTCAGCGAAGAAGTCACTGCGTAAGCATCCAAGCGTTTGACATCAGGGGCGCAGGGGGAAACCTCTGCGCCTTTTCTTTTGCGCGCGCTGTGACGCAGCCGATTTATGAAGTCATAAATCGTGACGATTTATTTCTGAATAAATCGGCTCCTAGGCCCGATCCGCCAGCGCCTCTGCCTGCGCCAGAAACGCCGCATATCTCGGATCATCCTCCACCCGCTTGCCTGCTTTTTCAGCAATCGCTTTCACGTGATCGGCGCAGCACAAAGCGTGCAACCGCGCCACATCGGGCAGCGCCATCACCTGTTCCTGCAAAGCGTCAAACCGGGCGGCATAGCGGAAGGCGGAAATGTCCACCGCGCGCCCCGCATCGGCGCTGCGGAAATACTGCGCGCGGTAGCGGTTGCTCAGCCCCACGGGGGACTTTGTGCCGCGTTTCAGCCGATAGGTTTCAACCGAGCGCAGCATGTAATGGTTGATCTGTGCCACCTCATGACTGACCAGTGCCTCGGGCATCAGCGTCAGATGGCTGTCCAGCGGCGCCCAATGCGGCAGTTTCTCACCCTTGGGATTAACCCAAATGCCACCGGGTTTTCCGCGCTTTTGCGCAGCACGCGCGTAGTCAAAGCCCCGCGGGCTGTGCTCACCCAGATGGCTGAAAAACTTCACCAACCGGAAGATCGACTTCACGAACCGGGATGAGCGATCGCTGACCTCATGCGCATAGGTGAACTGGCGATGCACCGGGCGGTCTTCAAAACTTTTCCGCCCCGAGGTGCCAAACACCCGCCAGTTGACCGACATGCCCAGATAGGCGGGCTCGTCTGTGCTCAGATCAATCAGATCGCCGATCAGCCCTTCACCGCGGTGGATCACCAGAAACTCATCAACATCGCAGATCATCAGCCAGTTGCAGCGCCGCACCGCCTTGTGGCTGGCCGCCGCGTTCAGCTTGGCGCGGGTGATGCGCTGGCCGGGTTGCAGATCATGCCGGATGTGATGCACCAGCCCCGCCGCTTGCAGCGCATCCAGCAGTTGCGGCGAATGATCGGTGCAGGTGTTGGTGACCACCACCGCATCGGTAAAGCCGAGCATCCTATACCAGCACAGCCATTCGACGATGAACGGCCCTTCGTTTCGCATTGAGGCTAAAACCGTGATCCGCACGCCTGCTGTGTCTTTCCTGCTTGGGCCATTTGGGCTGGCCTTGTTTTGCTAAGCTGAAGGCCGCGTCATGGCAAGTCAAGCGCGGGACGAGAGGGCCGATGCGGTGAAAGGTTAAGATATCCTTAAAACTCATAGGCTATGCCATTGATATATCACATCTAAAAAAGGTCCCGAGTTGGGACCACCCACCCCGGCTTGCATCCCAGCCCGCGCCGGGGCAATTATAGCCAGCAAGCGGCAGATCGGCGGGGCATGATGAAACTCTTTGTAGGCCTCGGCAATCCCGGCGCGAAATACGCAGGCAACCGCCACAATATCGGCTTCATGGCGGTGGACCGGATCGCGGCAGATCACGACTTTTCCTCATGGCGGCGCGGCTATCAGGGGCAGGTGGCCGAGGGGCGGCTGGGGTCGGAAAAGCTGGTGTTGCTGAAGCCCGAAACCTTCATGAACCTCTCGGGTCAATCGGTGCGGGCGACGGTGGATTTCTTCAAGATTGATCTGGCGGACATCACCGTGTTCCACGACGAGTTAGACCTCGCCCCCGGCAAGTGCCGCATCAAACAAGGCGGCGGTCACGCGGGCCATAACGGGTTGCGCTCGATCCACGCCCATCTCGGCGAAGCTTACGGCCGGGTTCGCCTCGGCATCGGCCATCCGGGGCACAAAGACGCAGTGGCGGCCTATGTGCTGCATGATTTCGCCAAGGCCGATCAGGACTGGCTCGACGACCTTCTGTGCGGCATCTCTGACGGAGCACAAGCCTTGGCCGAGGGCGACGGGCAGCGCTTCATGAACGCGGTGGCCCTGCGCGTGGCCCCGCCGAGATCGTCGGGGGGCGTTGAGAAGCCTGCGAAGCCTGTTCCGATTGCGTCTGTCAAAGCGCAAGCTCCGGTCGAGATAAGCCCGCTGGCAAAGTTGAAGGACTTCTTCCGCTAACGCCCGAGTTTGATCCGGTCGTCACCGATGATTGGGCGTCGGGCACCCGATCTTCCTGCCGTGCGCCTGGCTGGCTCTCCCGGCATCTTTCCGCCAAGCTGGGGATCGGCTATGCAGGGCCATGGCGATCACCCTGACCTCATTGTCCGACCTTGCAGCGCATGGCTTTGATGACATCATCGACGCCCGCGCCCCCGCTGAATATGCCGAGGATCATCTTCCCGGTGCGATTTCGCTGGCGGTGCTCGACGATGCGGAACGCGCGCAGGTCGGCACGATTTACAAGCAAGTCAGCCCGTTTACCGCGCGCAAGGTTGGTGCTGCACTGGTGGCGCAGAATGTGGCGCGGCATTTGCAAGGGCCATTGGCGGATAAGCCGGGGGGCTGGCGGCCGCTAGTGTATTGCTGGCGCGGCGGGCAACGCTCGGGATCTTTTGCGCTGATCCTGGGCCAGGTGGGTTGGCGGGTCGAGACGATTGCGGGCGGCTACAAGGCGTGGCGGGCGTTGGTGGTCAAGGCTTTGTATGACGCGCCATTCCCCTGCCCGGTGGTGGTGTTGGATGGCAATACCGGATCGGCCAAGACCGAAGTGCTGAACATGCTACCCGCGCGCGGCGTGCAGGTGTTGGACCTTGAGGGGCTGGCCAACCATCGCGGCTCTGTGTTCGGGCATCGGGGCGGGCAGCCGTCGCAGAAGGCGTTTGACTGCGCTTTGGCGATGGCGATCGCGCGGTTGGACCCAACACGGCCAGTGGTGATTGAGGCGGAAAGCGCCAAGGTCGGCGAGTGTCGCCTGCCGTCGGGGATCTGGAAGGCGATGACGGCGGCCCCAAGGGTGGCGATTGCGGCTGATGTTGCGGCGCGGGCGCAATATCTGGTGCAGGCATATGGCGACATGGTGGCGGACGGCGCGCGGCTGGCGCAAGTGATCGCCCGGTTGCGGCCCCTGCATGCGGCCGAACGGATTGAGGCCTGGCAGGCGATGGCCGGGGCGGGGGCGTTCGTCGATTTGGCGGCCGGGCTGATGCAGCATCACTATGACCCACGCTATGACAAGCACCGGGCGCGGATGCAGGCTGGGTTTGTCGAGGTGGAGGCGGCTGGGCTGGGTCCCGATGATCTGGCGCGGCTGGCGGATCAGGTGGCAGAGGTGGTGCGGGCGGTGATTTAGCGGAACTGGCGGAACGCTCCGTGGGGAGTATTTTTGCCAAGATGAAACCGCTGGGCGCAAGGTCAGTTTGAAAGGGTTATTCTGGGCGGGCCTGCGGTGATTTCGCCAATAATGGCGGCACCGGGGATAGATTTCAGCAGGGTGTCGGCGATATCGGCGGGTACGGCGGCAAGCAGACCTCCGGCGGTTTGCGGATCGTAGAGCAGGGTTTTTAGCGGGGTATCTGCGCCGGAGATGCGGCCTATCGTGGCGGCGCGGTTGGCGGGGGCGAGGCTAGAGACTTGACCTGCTGCTGCAAGGTCTAAGGCTCCGGGCAGGGTCGGGATTGCGGTCTGATGTAGTGTTGCGGCCATGCCTGAAGCATCTAAGATTTCCAAGAGGTGGCCTGCGAGGCCAAAACCTGTCACATCGGTCATCGCATGGGCGTGGGGGGCAAGGATCGCCGCAGCAGGTCCGTTGGATTGGCTCATCTGGTGCAGGGCTGTGGCTACGGCTTCGCCTAAGATCAGGCCGGGGATCTCTGCCATCACCATCTCGGCGGCCATGATGGTGCCAGAGCCAAGCGGTTTGGTCAGGATCAGTTTGTCACCAAGCTTTGCGCCGCCCTTGGTGATGGCGCGCGCCGCAAGGCCGGTGACGGTGAAGCCGATGGTGAGTTCGGCACCGGTCGCGGTGTGGCCGCCAACGATATCGGCCCCGGCTTCGCGGAAGACCTTAGCCGCCTCGGTCATGATTTCGGCCAGCATTTCAGCGGATTTTGCGGGGGAGAGCCGCGGCAGGGTGATTTGGGCAAGGGCTACTTGCGGAGCGGCCCCCATTGCCCAGATATCGCCCAATGCGTGGGTCGCGGCGATGCGGGCCATCAGGCGGGCATCGTTTGTGAAACTGCGCAGATGGTCAGTGGTGATGACTTGCACGCCGCTGGGGATCGTCAGGATGGCGGCATCGTCGCCGGGGCCAGAGGCGACCTCGGGGCGCTGCGGTTTTGGCAGGGTGGCGAGGGCTGCGGCGAGGTCTGATGCCCCGAGTTTGGCGCCGCAGCCGCCGCACATCGGTTTGTCACCCATCGCATCCAGCAGGCCGGGGAGGACGGGATTGGGCAGGGCGCGCTGCATCGCGGGGTAGCTTGCGAATTTCGCCATGAATGTGCGGTCGATGCGGTCTTTCCAGCGCCACAGCCATGCACCGTCGAGCGGCAGGCTCCATTTGTCGGCCACGGCAGATTTGTGGCCGGTGGAGATCAGCTTGAGGTAGTCGCGTTGCGGCTTGAACGATTTCAAGCGCTGGCCCAGCAGGCTGACGCGCAGGTTGTACAGCAGGATCGGTGCTGCGCGGACGGCGTAAACTCCGGCTTTTGGACGCGGGGCGAAGGGCAGGTGGGCGCAGTCTCCGGCGGCAAAGATCGCGGGGTCAGACGTTTGCAGGATGTCGGAAACGGTGAGGAAACCGTGGTGCAGGCTGAGGCCGGTCTGGCCCAGCCATGCCTGCGGGCGGCTGCCTGCGACGGCGAGGGTGAAATCGGATGGCAGGCGGGTGCCGTCGCTGAGGGTGACGGCGGTTGCTTGAATTTCGGCGGGCTTGGCGTTGGTGATCAGGGTGATTTTCGCGCGGACAAGGTGGGCGAGCAGGGCGCTGCGCGCTCCGCGGCCGATGGCGGGCAGGGCTGTTGGGCCCTGTTCCAGCAGAGTGACATGCGCGGCTGGCAGGCGGTGTTTGGCGGCAAGGGCGAGTTCTACACCGCCGACGCCTGCACCGATCACGGTGATCTGCGGGGCAGGCAGGGCGCGGGCAACAAACTCTGCCCATTGGAAGGCAAAATCGCCCAAGGGTTTGGCAGCATGGGCGAATTTGGTGAAACCTGGGATATCGGGCAGATCGGAGGTGATGCCGATGTCGATGCTGCACAGATCGTAGCAGATCGGGGGACGGTTCGCGAGATGCAGGCGGCGGCTTTCACGGTCAATCGCGGTGACGCGGTCAAGGATCAGGCGGGCATTGGCAAACCGGGCGAGGCGGACGAGGTCGATCATAATCTCATCCCGGGCATAATGGCCCGCGATCAGACCGGGCAGCATGCCGGTGTAGGGCGCGGCAGGGTCGGGGTTGATCAGGGTCAGGCGTACACCGGGCAGCGGATTCATCGCCCACATGCGCGCCACAAGCGCATGGGCATGACCGCCGCCGACCAGCACCAGATCTTTCAGAATGGGGAAATCGGGTTGCATCGGGCTCTCGGTTGTTTGGGGCTTGGTAACGGTTTGGCGGTGGGAAGGCCATGCTTGGCGGAGGGAGGATGTTGGGGGCCTGCTGCGCGCTGTTTTATCTTTGCGGCGGTTTGAGGCTTTGGCGTGGGGAAGCCTCCGGCGGGAGTATTTGCGCCAAGATGAAATGAGCAGGCGACACAGATGGGTAAGGGGTGAGGTCGCGTTGATGGAAAGGGGGGCAACGGGTAAGGGCGAGCAGCGCTTCCGCTGGCGGTTGCGCGGCGCGGCGCTGACGGCTAGCCTTATGGCATGAGATCACCCCAGCAGCGCCTTGGCCTGACACAGACGCAAAGGCTTGAGCTGAACACCAGCCTGCAAGCCTCGATTGCGATTTTGCGCACCGATGCGGCGGGATTGACGCGCTATCTGGAGGAGCAGGCGGCGGAAAACCCGCATCTGCGGCTGGAGCCGCCGCCTGCGCCCGGTTTGCACGATTGGCTGCCGCGCTGGGCGGGGGTGTTGGGCTCGGGCGGCGGCGGTTTGGGGCTTGCGGCGGAAACCGCAGACACCAGCCCCAGTCTGATGGCGCATGTGATGGGCGCGATTGAGGCGCTGCAGTTCGGGCCTAGGGAACAGCGCATCGCCGTGGCGCTGGCGGAGGTGTTGGAGCCGTCGGGCTGGCTGGGGGCCGAGCTGAGCCTTGTGGTGGCCGAAACGCGCACCACGCTGACCGAGGTTGAAGCCGTGCTGCACCGCCTGCAACAGCTTGAACCGACGGGGATTTTTGCACGCAATCTGGCCGAGTGCCTGCGGCTGCAAGCGATTGAAGCCGGGGCGCTGGACAAAGAGATGGCGGCTGTGCTGGCGCATCTGGATCTGCTGGCCTCCGGCGATCTGGCGCGGTTGGCCAAGGCTTGTCACATCTCGGAAGCGGCGGTGTTGCAGCGGTTTCGGGTGATCCGGGCGATGAACCCCAAACCGGGGAAAGAGTTTGCCAGCATCAGCGCAGCGCAATCGCGGGAACCTGATCTGGTGGTGAAGGCGACGGCGACGGGCTGGAGCATTGCGCTGAACCGTTCGGCCTTGCCGACTTTGCGTGTGGAGAAGTCAGAGGCAGGAACGGCCGAGGGGCTGTCGCAGGCCAAGGCACTGGAGCGCATGGTCGAGGCGCGCAATGCCACCCTGCTTTTGGTCGGGCGCGAGATTTTGGCGCGCCAGCAAGAGGCGATCCGGCTGGGGCCGGTTGGGCTGGCCCCGATGACCATGGCCGATCTGGCCGAGGCTTTGGGCTTTCACGAAAGCACGATCAGCCGGGTGGTATCAGGGGCCAGTTTGGACAGCCCGCGCGGCACTTGGTGGCTGCGGCAGATGTTCAGCGCAGCACTGGGCGGCAACGGCCAGCCGCTGATCTCGGGCGCTGCGATGCGGGGGCGGCTGGCGCGGCTGGTGGCGGCAGAGAACCCGGCCCGACCCTTGTCGGATGAAGCTTTGGCGATGGCTTTGGCGATTGATACCGGTGTGACCATCGCGCGCCGCACGGTGGCGAAATACCGCGAGGCTGAGGGGATTCCGGTGGCGGCGCGGCGCAAGCGCAAGCCGGTTTTGCCGCGAATGGGCCGAAAAGGTCGCGCAGAGGGCTGACTTCGTCCCGCTCGCCCGCTATCGCTTGGGCGGAAATCAAACGGGAAGACAGATGGCGCATTTTCTGGGCGTGGATACCGGTGGCACCTATACCGATGCGGTGATCGTCGATGAGGCCGCCGATCTGGTGATCGGCAAGGCGAAATCGCTGACCACGCGGGTGGATTTGGCCTTGGGCATTGGCCGCGCGGTCGATGCGGCTTTGGCACAATCTGGGGTGGCCGCCAAGGATGTGGCCTTGGTGTCGCTGTCCACCACCTTGGCGACCAATGCTTTGGTCGAGGGGCAGGGCGGCCGCGTCGCGCTGATATTCGTGGGTTTTGACGAGGGCGATCTGGAGCGTGGCGGACTTATCGAGGCGCTGAAGGGCGATCCGGTGGTGAAAATCGCGGGCGGGCACAGCCATGCGGGCACAGAAGTTGCCGCGTTGGACATCGCCGCCTTGGAGATACAGTTGCAAAAACTTGGCCCGCAGGTGATGGGCTTTGCCGTCGCCGCCCGCTTTGCCACCCGCAATCCGGCGCATGAAATTGCCATCCGCGATTTGATCCGGCGCGTCACCGAACGCCCGGTGACATGCTCGCACGAACTCTCCGCACAACTGAACGGCCCGAAACGTGCGCTGACTGCTGTGCTGAACGCCCGCCTGATCGGGATGATTGATCGCCTTGTCGCGGCCTGCGAACGTCACCTCAAATCCATCGGCATCACCGCCCCCTTGATGGTGGTGCGCGGCGATGGCGCTTTGATCTCGGCGGCAATGGTGCGCGAACGCCCGATTGAAACGATCCTGTCGGGCCCTGCGGCGTCGATTGTGGGCGCGCGTTGGCTGACCGGCGCGAAGGATGCTTTGGTGTCGGATATTGGCGGCACCACCACCGATGTGGCGCTGTTGCGCGACGGTTTGCCCGAGATTGATCCGCAAGGCGCGCGGGTCGGCGGTTTCCGCACCATGGTCGAGGCGGTGGCAATGCGGACCAGCGGTTTGGGCGGCGACTCGGAAGTGCATCTGATCACCGAGGGCCTCACGGGCGGGATGCGGCTGGGGCCGCGCCGCCTGATCCCGGTGTCACTGCTGGCGTCCGAGCATGGCGCGATGGTGCATGCCGCTTTGGACAAGGCGTTGTCGTCTGACAAGGCGGGCGAGATGGACGGCCGGTTTGTGGTGCCGATGCCGGGGCAGACCGGTGGGCTTTCCCCGCGCGAATTGACCGTGCTCGCGCGGATCACCGCACCGATGCCGATGGCGCAGGTGTTGACGACCCGGCTGGAGATCGCGGCACTGGAGCGGTTGGTGGCACGGGGTTTGGTGATGATGGCGGGGGTGACGCCCTCGGATGCCAGCCACGTTTTGGGCGGACTTGACGCTTGGGATGGCGTCGCTGCGGCCAAGGCGGTGGAACTGCTGGGGCGCAGGCGCAATGGATCAGGTGAGCGGTTTTCGACCGATGCCACGGCCTTGGCGCAGGGCATTGTCCATCAGTTGACCACCCAGACGGTGGAGTGCCTGTTGGAAGCGGCCTTCGATGAAGACCCCGGATTTGCAGGCGAAAGCCCCGAGGTGCTGGCGCGGCACGCTTTGACCCGGGCGGCTTTGGGGCGGCATCGCGGGGTGATCGAATTCACTGCCCGCCTTGGCGTGCCGGTGATCGGGTTGGGTGCCTCGGCCCCCTATTACTACGGCGCGGTGGGCAAGCGGTTGGGCTGCGAGATGATCCTGCCCGAACATGCAGGCGTCGCCAATGCCATCGGCGCGGTTGTCGGCCAAGTCAGCCAGCGCGCTACGGCGATTGTCACCAGCTCCGGTGTCGGTCGTTTCACCGCACATTTGCCGGATGGCCTGCAGACCTTCAACAATCCCGAGGCCGCTATGGCCGCCACCGAAGCCGCCCTGACCATTGAAGCCGTTCGCCGCGCCAAACATGCAGGCGCCGAAGATCTGCGCATCACGGCGGCGCGCGATCTGCGCAGCGCTTCTGTCGAAGGCCAGCCGATGTTTGTCGAAGCGACCATATCTGTCACCGCTTCCGGGCGGCCAAGGGTGGCGCATGCCGTGCCGGAAGATGCCACACTTTAGCCCTCCCACGCCGCCGTGGCCTGAGCCGGGGCCTCAGATCATCACGCATGTCATAGCGAGGCCCCGGCTCAAGGCCGGGGCGGCGTGGGGTGTTCGCAAATGCTGCGAATAGGCCGCGACGGGGGATTTTACCGCTCCACAGCGTCGAATGTGTCGATTTTGCGACTTTTGATACAAGATGTGGTAGTCCCGAAGGGGCGACACACAATTCATTCCCCGCTGGGAAAAACAGGGGCGGACTGCGCCGTCCTGTCCGTTCAGCAAAACCCCAGCCTAAAACCGCCAAATCACCCAGAATACCTCTTGACGCCCCCCGCCCCCCAAACTACTCACCGCGCCAGTGGCGAGGTAGCTCAGTTGGTTAGAGCACACGACTCATAATCGTGGGGTCGAGAGTTCAAGTCTCTCTCTCGCCACCAGCAAATCCGAAAAATCAGGTTTCAGTTTGCTGGTGGCCGCCGCTTTGGCGGACTACTGCGCCCCATAGCAGGCATCAAAGTAAGGTGTCAGCGCGCGCGTGACGGCGGCGCGCAGCAGGGCGGGGGCGGTCTTGGCGGTTTGGCCCGACATTACTGCGCCATAGGCCGCGCCAAGGTGCTGCGAGATCAGCGGTTCGGGGAGGCTTTTTTTGCCAAACAGCGCCATCAGATCGGCGACGGCGGCACTGGCAACCGGGTCGGTCCAATAATAGCGGATGCGGTCGGAATAGCTGTAGTGGCGCTGCAGGTGTTGGTGCAGGGCGGTGCCGTGATAATATTTCGCCCAATGCTGCGGTTTCTGCTGCATCAAAGTCTCCATCGTCAGGCGCAGGGGTGTGTGACCGGGGAACAGCACATCGGCGATATGATCCAAACCGTACAGCGCCTCACGCAACGCAAACGTCAGGCCGGGGCCGACTTTCAGGATGCCGAAGCCGTCTTGCACAAGGGCGGCGAGCGCGTGCGCGGTCTGGTAATCGGTCGAATGGGCTTCAAACAACATCGGCAATTTCGGCAGGCAGGCGACCAGAGCCCGGGCGGCGGGGCGGTCATAGGCGACGACGTTTTCATTGCCAAATTCGACGCCGGGTTGCACCACCAACCCCACCACGCGCGCGAAAGCGGCCTCAACGCCAGCGGCTTTGAACGCCTCGCGTTGCAAGGCAACGGTGGCGAGGGCGGCTTCGGGCGGGGTGGGGGTCAGGCCTTCAACCTCCTCCCAAGCGCCACCGGGGACCGGGACTTCGGTGCCGATGATATAGACCGGGGGCATCGGGCTGTGGGCTTCGGCGACAGCCGCGAGTTCGGCGTTGCGGCTGGCGATGGTGGCGTCGGGCAGCGGAGTGGGGTCGCCCAAGCATGCCATGCTGGCATCAAGATGGATCTTGCCGAACCCGGCCTGCGCATAGGCCGCGACCATATCGCAGGCTTTCGACATGGCTTCGGCGGCGGGCAGGGCTGTCCACGGATTCGGCCCCAGATGATCGCCGCCAAGGATCAGGCCTGCGGGATCAAAGCCCTCATCCTGCGCGATTCCCAGCACAAATCGGCGAAAATCGGCGGGGGTCATGCTGGTATAACCGCCCTCGTGGTTGACCTGATTGCAGGTCGCCTCGATCAACACCGGGGTGCCACGCGCGCGCGCCAGTGCGAAGCTGGCGGCGATCACCACCGGATGTGCCGAGCAAATCGACGGGATGCCAAGCACTTGGCCAGATTTCCGAGCGGGGGCGAGGGCAAGCAGGGCGGCGGTGGACATTGCGGATCGATCCTTTTTGATCAAATTTAGCGAGCGGATCGCTGTAAAAAATCATAAATGATCATCATTGTGATTGACAGTGATTATTTTTGCTCCTCCTATAGCGCTATACCCGAAAACAGGATCTCCATGAAGATTGATCGCGCCACCGCCATCCGGCAGCACCTGTTCGCCAAGGGCTATAGCTCGATTGCCGAGATTGCGGCGGCGGTGGGTGCGTCGGAGCCGACGGTGCGGCGTGATTTGCTGATGATGGAGGCCGAGGGGCAGATTTTGCGCACCCATGGCGGGGCGCAGATTGCCGAAACCTCGGGCGTTGAGGTGGCGTTTGAGAGCCGCGAGCAGATCAACCTGCCCGCCAAGCGCGCGATTGGCGAGGCGGCGTATCAGATGCTGCGACCGGAAACTTCGGTGTTTCTGGATGCGGGCACCACCGTGTTGCAACTGGCGCGGCGGCTGCGGTTGAACCCGATGCCGCTGCGGGTGTTCACAAATTGCCTGCCGGTGGCGCAGGTTCTGATGCCTGTGGCAGAAATTGGCGTCACCTTGCTGGGCGGCAGTTTGCGGCGGCAAAACGCCTCGATGGTCGGGCCTTTGGCCGAGGCGGTGCTGGAGAAGCTGTGGTTTGACCAGTTGTTTCTGGGGGCGGGCGGCATCTCGGACAAGGGCGAGATTTCCAGCCGTGATGAGCAAGAGGCGCGGATCAATGCGCTGATGCTGACGCGCAGCAAGGCCCCGGTGATCGTGGCGGATGCGGACAAGTTCGGGCCGCAACTGACCTATGGCGTGGCGCAACTGAGCGCGGGGATGCGGCTGCTGAGCGATGCGCGGCTGGGTATTGGCTGGCGGGATGTGCTGGAGGGCTTGGGGTGTGCGGTAACCGTGGCGGAAGTCGCGTGATGGACCGGATTCTTGGGCTGGATAGCGGCGGCAGCAAGACCGACGCGGTGGTGATCGACCGCGCGGGGCGGGTTCTGGCGCGGGCGCGGGCTGAGGGGTTGGACCCCACGGCGGGCACGGATTGGCAAGCGCGTTTGGCTTTGTTGGCGGCAGAACTCGGCCCGGTGTCTGGCGCTGTTCTGGGGCTGCCCTGTCATGGCGAGATTGCTGCGGTTTCTGCGCGGCAGGTGGCGGTGGTGGCTGATCTGTTTGGCCCACAAGCCGTGGTGATGAACGATGTCGCGGTAGCGTTTCACGGGGCCATGGCGGGTGAGGCCGGGGTTTTGGTGCTGGCAGGCACAGGCTCGATGACCTGGGCGCGGGGGCCTTTGGGCACGCACCGGGTTGGCGGCTGGGGCCATCTGTTTGGCGATGAAGGCTCGGCGCATTGGATCGGGCGCGCGGCTTTGGCGCTGGCGAGCCAGCATCTGGATGGCCGCAAACCCCCCTCGGGCTTCGCGCATGGCTTGCTGCGCGAGATGGGGGTGGCATCGGAGGATTTGCTCGGTTGGACCTATGGGCAGGACACGCGGGCGGGGTTGGCCTCGGTGGCGGCTTTGGTGTCGCGGTTGGCAGATGTGGGCGTTGTTGAGGCTTTGGCTTTGATGCAAGACGCCGCCACGCATCTGGCGCTGGCAGGGCGGACGGCGGCGCGGCTTTCCGGATTGGATGCGCCGTTGCGCTGGAGCTTTGCCGGGGGTGTGATGCAGGATGCCACGCTGATGGCGGCTCTGACGGTTGCGCTGGGGCGACCCGTGCCGCCGGTTTTACCCCCCGTGGGTGGGGCGGCCCTGGCGGCGGCGAAGGCTGCCGGATGGGCAATAGGGCCGGAGTTTATCGCGACATTGCAGACGGAATTAACCAAAAGCGCAACGCCCCAATAAGGGGCCGACAACAGGGTGACACTATGAAAAGACGGGATTTTCTGCTTTCTGCCTCGGCGTTGGGCCTTGGCGCGTTGCTGCCTTCGTTTGGCCTTGCAGCGGGAAGTTTGGCGGTGTTGCTGCCGCCTTGGGTGACGCTGCCGAAAGAGATGACCGACACCTATGCAGGTGGCGGTTTGGATATTCAAACCCTTGGCTGGGACGAAATCCGCACCAAGATCGTGACCTCGATGCTGGCCAATACCGCGCCCGCCAGCGTGACAGAAATGGATTGGAGCTGGGTTGGCCAGTTCGGCTCGGCAGGGTGGTACGATCCGCTGGACGCTTTGCTGAGCGCGGAGTTGAAGGCCGATCTGCCGACCACCTCGATCTTCACCTATGACGGCAAGCTGATCGGCGTGCCTTACAACAACGACTTCCGCGTGCTGATTTACAACGCAGCGCATCTGACGGCGGCGGGTGTGGCGGTTCCGAAAACCCCGGCGGAATTGCTGGACGCCGCCCGCGCGGTGAAGGCCGCCAAGATCGCGGACTATCCGATTGCGCTGCCGCTGTCGGCCTCGGAAGGGGCCGCGACCGCGTGGTATTTGCTGACCAAGGCGTTTGGTGGCGATCTGTTCGATGCCGATTTCAAGCCATTGTTCACCGATCCGGCCTCGGCTGGCTACCTCGCGATGGCGTTTGAGATTGCCGCGTTGAATGAGGGGCTGATTGATCCGGCCTCGACCAGCCTGAAGGATGTCGAGGTGCAAGAGTTGTTCAAGGCGGGCAAGGCGACGTTTGATGTGGCGGGCTGGGCGGGCAATTTGGCGGTCTATACCGACCCCGCGAAATCTCAGGTGGCGGCGGATGTGGCGGCGGCGTTGATGCCGAATGTGGACGGAAAATCCCGGACTTTTGGTCTGCCGGGAGCCTTGGGGATTCCGATGAACGCGGAAAACAAGGAGCAGGCGGCGGCGTTTATTCAGTGGATGCTCGACCCCGCGACGATGGAGGCGAACTACCGCTTGCTGGGCAATCTGCCGACGCGGCTTTCGGTGTTGAAAACCCTGAACGAGGCCGGAAATCTGAAGCAGGGCGATGTGTTAATCGCGCAGGCCGAGGTGGTGGAGCCTTTGTTCGCGCAAGGCACTCCGGGGTGGTATCCGGAATTCTCCGGTGCTGTCGCCACGGCGTTGAACGCGGCGGCGAAGGGGCAGTTGACGGTTGATCAAGCGGTGGCGCAGATCGCCGAAGCCGCTGCAACGGCGCAGGAATAAGCGCGGCGGGGGGAATGGCTTTGCTGATCAGACCCCCTCGGTTGGGAAAAGACGCGCGCCTCGGGCTGGCGTTGGCCTTGCCCGTGGCGCTGATCATGGGCGGGTTGGTGTTTTTGCCACTGCTGTCCACCCTGTTCGACAGCCTGTTCCGCATCGAGCCGATGAAACCCGGCACGCCGTTTGTCGGTCTGAAGAACTACGCCAATCTGCTGAAAGACAGCACCGTCAACGCGGCTTGGATCACCACCGCGATCTATGTGGCTTTGGCGGTGTTTATTGAGACCGTCGGCGGCCTTGCTGCGGCCCTGCTGCTGAACCGCATCAAGATCGGGCGGCGCTGGTTGCTGGCGATTGTGGTGCTGCCGTGGTGCCTGCCGCCGGTGGTCAATGCGATTATCTGGATGTGGATTTATAACCCTAGCTACGGCTTGCTGAACGGTCTGTTGCTAAGCGCCGGGATCATCGACACGCCGCAGGTCTGGTTCAACAACCGCGAGACCGGGCTGCTGTTGGTGTCTGTCGTGCATGCGTGGCGGATGATGCCGCTGACGGTGATCATTCTGCTGGCAGCACTGCAATCTATCCCGGCCGAGCTATACGAGGCGGCGCGGTTGGACGGAGCCACGCCGCTACAACGCCTGCGCAAGATCACTCTGCCACTGATCGCCCCCGGTCTGGCGATTGCGCTGTCACAATCGACAGTGTTTGCGGTGAACCTGTTTGATGAGGCGTGGATTTTGAACGGGGCCTCGCTCGATACCCGTTCGGTGATCATTCAGGTCTATGTGCTGGCGTTTCAGAACATGAAATTCTCGGGCGGGATGGCGTTGTCGGTGCTGACCATGGTGGTCTCACTCGCGGTGTCTCTGATATATGTGCTGCGGGTTTACCGTGAAACGAGGTTTGAATGAGCCGCGCTTTGAAACATCTGCCGGGGCAGATCGGGCTGTGTCTGGGCGTGGTGTTGCTGGTCTTGTGGTCGGTTGGCCCGGTGTATTGGTCGTTCGTCACCTCGATCACGCCGCCCAATGCTTTGGTATCCGATAACCTGCATTTCTGGCCGGAAACTGCGACATGGCAGCATTATGCCAAGCTGTTCGGCGCGACTTCGACCTCGCAGGGCAATGAGGTGGCTTCGGTGTGGCCACAGTTCTCGCGCGCCTTTGTCAATAGCCTGATCACCGCGCTGGCCGCCACGGCGCTGGTGGTGATCATCGCGGCTTTCGGGGCTTGGGCCTTTGTGCGGTTGGAGTTTCCTGGCCGCGATGTGCTGTTCGTGCTGGTGGTCGCGACCTTAGCGATCCCGGCCTATACAGTGATGATCCCGCTTTATCGCCTGATGATTTCGATGGGCTTGATTGATACCTACACGGGCGTCACGCTGATCTATGTCTCGGCGTTTTTGCCGTTGGCTTTGTGGCTGATGCGCTCGGTCTATCAGGCGATGCCATTGTCGCTGGAGGAAGCGGCTTGGCTGGATGGCGCGTCGAAATTGCGCGCCTTTGTGCAGATCGTGCTGCCCTTGGCGGGACCGGGGCTGGTGGCGTGTGGCATCCTGACATTCCTGTCGGCTTGGGGGCAGTTCATGGTGCCGCTGGTGTTTTCCCCGACGCTTGCGACCAAGCCGTTGACCGTGCTGATCCCCGAATTTGTCACCCGCAACTATGTCGATTACGGGTTGATGAACGCGGCGGGGATCATCGCCATCCTGCCTCCGATGCTGCTGGTGCTGTTTCTCAACCGATATCTCGTCTCGGGCCTGATGGCCGGAGCGGGGAAATAACTGACTGTAAGGAAAGAGAAATTATGACTGCTACGATCACTGAGACCGTCATCCGACGTCAGTTCCCGTATTGGACCGCCGCATTGGTTCAAGAATTGCCTGCGGTGAAGGCCACAACGGTGGTGATCATCGGCTGCGGCACCTCTTTCTATCTGGCGCAGGTGATCGCTTGCGCGTTCAACGCGAAAGGCCAAGCGGCGCTGGCGGTCCCCGGCGCGGAATGGGCGCGCAGGCCGGAATGTTATCTGGCGAACACCGAGGGCGTGCTGGTGATCGGGCTATCCCGTTCCGGCACCACATCCGAAACCGTGCAGGCGATTGAGACAAGCCGCGCGCGGGGTTGGCGGACGTTGGCGGTGTCGTGTGAGCCGGATTCCACCATCCTGCACGCAGCGGATCAGGCGTTATATCTGCCGACCGATCCGTCCGAAGGCATCGTGATGTCGGTCTCGGCCAGTCTGATGTTGCTGGCGGGTTTACGGATGGCGGGGGTTTCGCTGCAGCAGACGATCCCCATGCAAGCGGCAGCTTCTATGGCTGCCCTTGAGGCGGGGATCGTGGGCCTGCTGCACGGGCGCAGTCATTTCGTCTATCTGGGGGCTGGGCCCAATTACGGCATGGCGACCGAGGGCTGCCTCAAGTTGCAAGAGATGAGCATCTCTTACAGTCAGGCGTTTCACCCGATGGAATACCGCCACGGCCCGGTGTCTTTGATCGACGATACGTCATTGGTGGTGATGCTGTATTCGGCGGCGACTGCGACCGAGGAAGCGGCTGTGGTGGCTGAATTACAGGCCAAGGGTGCGGTGGTGATCGGCTTCAACGGGCCGGGGGATCTGCGGATTGATTTGGGCCAAGGTTTGGGGCTGTCGGATGATGCCAATGCACTGGCCTGCCTGCCCGCATTGCAGATGCTGGGAGAATTGGTGGCGCTGTCGAAGGGTATAAACTCGGAAGCGCCCCGGCATCTGAGCAAGGTTGTTGTGCTGCAATAAGCCATCCCACTCATTCAGACGAGGACGAAATGGCCGAAGTTTCCATTCGTGATGTGACGAAATCCTACGGCACGACCAAGGTGATGCATGGTGTCAGCTTTGACGTGGCGGATGGCGAGTTTGTCGCGCTGGTTGGCCCCTCGGGCTGTGGCAAATCCACCCTGTTGCGGATGATCGCCGGGTTGGAGGAGATCAGTTCTGGCACGATTTCCATCGCGGGTCGGGTGGTGAATGACGTCGAGCCAAAGCAGCGCGATATCGCGATGGTGTTCCAGAATTACGCGCTTTATCCGCATATGTCGGTGCGCGACAATATGGGGTTTTCGCTGCATCTGCGCGGGGCCAGCAAAGCGGAGATCGCGGCGGCTGTGTCGAAAGCGGCCGAAATTTTGGGCCTGACGCCTTACTTGGATCGCACGCCAAAACAGCTTTCGGGTGGGCAGCGGCAGCGCGTCGCGATGGGGCGGGCGATTGTGCGCCAGCCTGCGGTGTTTTTGTTTGACGAGCCTTTGTCGAACCTCGACGCCGCCTTGAGGGTGCAGATGCGGGCAGAAATCCGGGCTTTGCATGAACGGCTGGGGTCGACCTCGATCTTCGTGACGCATGATCAGGTCGAGGCGATGACGATGGCCGACCGCATTGCGGTGATGCGCGCCGGACGGTTAGAGCAGGCGGGGCCGCCGTTGGAATTATATGATCAGCCAGCGAACAGTTTTGTGGCGGGGTTTATCGGCTCACCGGCGATGAATTTGCTCGATGCGATGGGTGAGGGTAGCCAAGTGCGGCTGGCCTCGGGGCAGGTGTTGCCCATTCAAAGCCACGGCACGGGGGCGGTGCTGTACGGCATCCGGCCCGAGCATCTGGAGCTTTCCAGCCCGGATGCGCCGGGGGCGATTGCGGGGCAGGTGGGTATTGTCGAAAGCACCGGGACGGCGATGTTTGTCGCGATGCAAGCGGGTTGCCTTACCCTGCACGCCGTCTTCACCGATCGGCCCAATATCAAGCGCGGTGATCAGATTGGGCTTATGCCAAAACCCGGCCTTGTGCATCTGTTCGATGCCAAAACCGGGCTGCGTTTGAGCCGAAGACCGGGTTAAAGCCAGACCGGGTTAAAGCCAGACTTGGTTGAAGCCAGACCTGGTTAAGGTCAGACCTGGTTAAAGGTTGACCTGCGTGCCGATCTCAACCACCCGACCTGCGGGGATGTGGAAGTAATCTGACGCCCCTGCGGCATTGCGCGCCATGAAGATGAATATCCGGCGCTGCCAGCCTGGCAAGGTGCTTTTGCTCGACAGTTTCAGCGAGCGGCGCGACAGCAGGAACGAGGTCGACATGATGTCAAACTTCCAACCCAGCTTGCGGCACAGCATCAGGCCGTCCGGCACGTTCGGGTCCTCCATGTAGCCATAGGTCAGGCTGATGCGGCGGAAGCGGGGGGTGATTTCCTCCATCTTGACGCGGTCCTCGATGGCGACGCGTGGCACAGTGGCGGTCACAATCGTCAGGATTACATTCTGCGCATGCAGGCTTTTGAAGTGCTTCAGGCTGTGCAGCAAGGCCACCGGGGCAGTGTCTGGGCTAGAGGTCAGGTAGATCGCGGTGCCGGGGATCACCGGGATCGGCTTGGTTTCGACCTGCCGCAGAATGGTGGTCAAAGCCACCTCGGCTTCATGTTCCTTGCGCACCAGAACGGCAGTACCCTGCCGCCATGTCAGCATGACGCAGATCACTACGGCGGCCAAAGCCAGCGGCACATAGCCACCGTCAAAGACTTTTAGCAGGTTCGCGCCGAGAAAGATCAAATCGATCAACAGGAAGGGGGCAATAAGCAGGGTTGCGGCCCACAGCGGCCAGCCCCAATGTTTATTGACCACAATCAGCGCCAGCAGGGCTGTGACCACCATCGTGCCAGTGACACTGATGCCATAAGCATGAGCCAGCGCAGCAGAGTTGCCAAAGCCCACCACCAGTGCCAGCACTGCTACCAACAGCATGGCGTTGACGCTGGGCAAATAGATCTGTCCTTCTTGCGTTTCCGAGGTGTGGCGGATTTTCAGACGCGGCAGCAGACGCAGCTGGATGGCTTGGCGGGTCAGCGAGAAGGCTCCGGTGATCACGGCCTGAGACGCGATGATCGTCGCCATCGTCGCGAGCAAAACCACTGGCAGCAGCGCCCAATCGGGATACATCAGGTAGAACGGATTGTCTAAAGTCTCGGGGTGTTGCAGCACCAGAACGCCTTGGCCCAAGTAGTTCAGCGTCAACGCGGGCAACGCCACCGCGACCCATGCAAGGGTGATCGGGCGGCGGCCAAAATGACCCAAATCAGCATACAGCGCTTCGGCCCCGGTCACAGCCAGAAACACCGCGCCCAGCACGACCAACCCGATGGAGCCGTGATTGGCCAGAAAGCGTGCGGCGTGGATCGGGTTCAGCGCCGCCATGATCGCCGGATCAGTGGCGATTTGTGCCACCCCGCCCCATGCCAGCACGCCAAACCACACAAGCGTGATCGGGCCAAAGAAGCTCGCCACCGCCGCCGTACCCCGCGCTTGCACCGCAAACAAAGCCACGATGATCACCAGCGTGATCGGCAGCACATAGGCGTCAAGCTGGGTGGTGACGAGACTCAAGCCCTCGACCGCCGACAGCACTGAAATCGCAGGCGTAATTGCGGCATCGCCGTAAAACAGCGCCGCTCCGATCAGCCCAGCCATCAGCACAACCGAGGTTTGCCGCCCCATCGCGCGCTGCGCCAGCGCCAGCAGCGACAGCGTGCCGCCCTCGCCTTGGTTGTCCGCCCGCAGCAGGATCAGCACATATTTCAGCGTCACCACGATGATAAGCGCCCAGAGGATCAGCGACAACACCCCCAGCACGGTCTCGCGCCCGGTGTCGCCCGCCGCCCGCAACGCCTCGCGGAAAGCATAGAGCGGCGAGGTGCCGATGTCACCGTACACCACCCCGATGGAGCCCAGCGACAGCGCTAGAATGCCGGGATGTTTGCGGGGGTGAAGGCTAAGCTCTGTGGTGGTCACGGCATTGATCCTCAAAAAGCCACGTCTGGCCGATTGCGGGCAATCTGGGGATTGCTGCATAAGGATGCGACAGGGGGTTTGCGCCCCGGCATAAGGATTGCGTAAAGATCATGGACAGCAGGGGCCAAGCGGCTAAAACTTCGGCGATGCTGACGCCTACGCCATTGCTGCCACGACAGGAAGGCTGGGCGGCTCTGCCCAGACTGCCGCAAGTGCTGGGGGCTGTGCTGTTTCTGACGGTTGCCGCCTTGGGCACGCATCTGACACAAGACAGCTTCCCCGAACCGTCAGGGCTGTTTTTGTTCTTTGTCGCCGTGCTGTTGGCCGCTGTGCGCTTTGGCTTCTGGATCGGCATTGCCACCGCCATCGCAGCCTTCGCGCTGTTCAATTTCCTTTTCGTGGCCCCACTTTACACGCTGGCCATCGCCAAGCCCGGCGATCTTCTGGTGCTGGCGGAATTCCTCTGCGTCGCGGGCCTGACCGGCTTTTTGGCCGGACGGTTGCGCGAAGAAGCCAATGCCGCCAAATCCCGTGCTGCGGTGCTGGAAGTGCTGTCGGCCTTTGCCACCGATCTCGCCGAAGCGGATGAGCCCGTGGCCGTCGAGCAGGCTTTGGTGATCCACGCCACAGCGCTGGCGCATGGGCCTGCGCTGGTGCTGCACGACGGCAATCCTGACGCCACCGATCTGCAGGCCGCAGACCTGCAAGCGGCAGAGCGCGCGTTTCGCCGCCACATTCCGCAAGACGCCGCCGAACCGGGACAGCAGGGCGGTCGCTACACCTTCCTGCCGTTGATGCAGCAGGGGCAGGTGGTGTTGGTGCTGGGTTATCACCGCCTTGATGCGCAGCGCCCAGATCGCTTTGCCCGTGCCGCTGCCATCGAAGTGATCTGCAACCAAGCCAACCTTGCGCTGGAGCGCTTGCGCTTTGCTCAAGCTGCCGAAGATGCCCGCACCGCCGCCACGCGTGAGCAGTTGCGCGCGGCTTTGCTCACCTCACTCTCACACGATCTGCGCACACCATTGGCGACCATTCTGGGCGCAATCACCAGCCTGCGCCAGCTGGGCGCGACCCTGCCGCCCGCCGCGCGCGACGATCTGGCTTTGGCGATTGAAGAAGAAGCGCAGCGGCTGGCGAGTTACGTCGACAACCTGCTGCACATGACCCGGCTGCAAGCCGGATTGGCGCTGCATCTGATCTGGGTAGACCCTACGGATGTGATCGCGGCGGCGGTGGCGCGCGCGCATCGGGCCTTTCCGCTGGCCGAGATAACGGCTGATCTGCCTGACCTGCCGATGATCCGCGCCGAATCTGCGCTGCTGGAACAAAGCCTGTTCAACCTGATCGACAATGCGGTGAAATTCTCAACCCCGCCCGCGCGGATCGCGATCACCGCTCGCGTGCAACCGACAACCTTGACCCTGACCGTCACCGATCAAGGCCCCGGTATTCCCCCCGAAGCGCTGGCGCAAATCTTCACGCCGTTCTTCCGCGCCAATCCAAACGTGCCCGGCACCGGCCTTGGCCTGACGATCTGCCATGGCATCGCCGCAGCGCTTGGCGGCAGTCTGACCGCCGAAAGCCCGGTCGCCGATGGCCACGGCACCGCGATGCATATCTCTCTGCCGTTGCCGAAAGCCTCAGCATGAGCAATCCCCCGATCTTGCCAAAACCCCTGATTCTGATCGTCGATGACGAGCCGCAGATTCAGCGCTTTCTTGGCCACGCGCTGACAGCCTCGGGCTATGACACCTGCTTTGCGGCGACAGGGCAGGGCGCTTTGCAGGCCGTCGCCGCGCAGAAACCCGATGCGATGATCCTTGATCTCGGCCTGCCCGATCTGAACGGCAAAGCGGTGATCGAAACCCTGCGCGCCAAATCTAACCTGCCTATCATCGTGCTTTCCGCGCATGATCAAGAGATGGAAAAGATCATGGCTTTGGACCTTGGCGCCAATGATTTCGTCGCCAAGCCTTTTGGCATCGGCGAACTCCTTGCGCGCCTGCGGGCTTGTCTGCGCAAAGCCCCGCAGCCCGAGGATATTTTGCGCCAAGGCCCGCTGGTGATCGACCTGCCGGGCCATTCTGTGACCCGTGACGGCGCGCAGGTGCATCTGACGCCGACAGAATTTGATCTGCTGGTGATGCTGGCGCGCAATCCGGGCCGGGTGCTAAGCCACCGCCAGATTTTGCTGCAAATCTGGGGCCCCGCGCATGGCGAGGACGTGCCCTATCTGCGCGTCTTCATCGGCCAGTTGCGCCAGAAGATAGAGTCCAATCCCAGCGCCCCCGATCTGATCCGCACCGAACCCGGCATCGGCTATCGCTGGATGGCGGACTAGGCGTTAACCCACCCGCTGCCCCTGCACCCAAGTCCCGCGCAAAGCCGCAGCCCCTGCAACCCGCGCCACCCGGATCACATCGCCGCGCGCGCCAAGACTGATCGTGCCACGGTCCGCCAACCCCGCCGCCTGCGCCGGGGCTTGCGTCACACAACGCACCCCGCGCGCCACATCGCCCCACAGATCGCCCAGCAGCAAAGCCGCCGACAGCAGCGCTGATGGCACATAATCCGACGAGACAATATCCAGCAGATCCGCCTTGGCCAGCTTGCTTGCCGCCACATTGCCGGAATGAGAGCCGCCCCGGATCAGGTTCGGCGCCCCCATCATCACCTTGATGCCCTGCGCATGGCAGGCCTGTGCTGCCTCCACCGTCGTCGGAAACTCGGCAAAATGCGCGCCGTGCTGGGCCGAAATCGCCACCTGTTCGGCTGTGGTATCATCATGGCTGGCAAGCACCGCTCCAAAGCGCCGCGCCTCGCTGACAGCCGCCGTCTCATGCGCTTTGCCCAGCCGTGTGGAAATCGCCACCTGTTCGGCAACATGGCTTTCAAATTCGCTCTCCGACAACCCATGCTTGCTGCAGACATAGGCGCGCAACTGGGTGATATCGCGGAACTGCCGCTGGCCCGGCGTGTGATCCATCAACGACATAATACCGATGCGATCCGCCGGGCCAAACTTCGCCAGTTCGGCAATCAGGGTTTCGCTGCACACCTCTGCCCGCAGATGCAGAAAATGGCTGATCTTCAGCGCACCCTTTTCCCGCAGCCCCAAAATTTCATCAGCGAGATGCCGGGCATATTCGCCGTAATTCATCTTCTTCGACGAGGTGATCGACCCCACCCGCAGCGCGTCGAATACCGTGGTGATGCCGACACTCGCCAGTTCTGCATCATGTGCGATGATTGCGCTGGCATGCGGCCAGTTGACCTTGGGGCGCGGCTCAATATGACGTTCCAGATTGTCGGTGTGCAACTCGATCAGCCCCGGCATCAGCAGATCGCCCCTGCAATCTAAGCTACCTTGTGGGATAGCAGTGCCTTGATCTATTGCAGTAATTGCGCCGCCTTCAATGCGGATCGAGCCATGGATCACTTCATGCGGCAGAACCAGCGTGGCATTGGCAAGGATCGTCTCAGTCATCATCAGGCCTTCATTGTGCTTGTGTAAAACAGATGGCAGAAAACTGTCACAACGGTGTGACGATGGGCGGGTAAAGGCGGCGGCTATGGACCAGATGAAACGCTTCGCGATCTACTATGTGCCCGAACCGGGAGCCTTCGCCGATGCCGCAGCAAGCTGGCTCGGCTGGGATTTGACGCAGGGGGCTGCTGTGGCGCAACCCACGCCCGACCTGCCGCGCCCCTTGGTGGATATCACCGCCGAGCCGCGCAAATACGGCTTTCACGCCACCCTTAAACCGCCGTTCCGTCTGGCCGAGGGCGTCACCCCCGCCAATCTGGCGCAGGCTACGGCACGACTGGCCACCAGCCTTACCCCGCTGGAACTGCCGGGGCTTCAGATGGTCAACCTCGAAGGTTTCCTCGCGCTGACTCCGTTGGGCGATACCACCGCCCTGCAAACCTTCGCCGCCGAAGTGGTGCGCGCCCTTGACCCCTACCGCGCCGCCCTGACGCCCGCCGAAACAGCCCGCCGCCGACCCGACCGCTTGGCCCCGCGCCAGCGTGATCTGCTGGCAACCTACGGCTATCCCTATGTGATGGAACAGTTTCAGTTCCACCTGACCCTGTCCGGTCCGCTGGACGAGGCCGAAACCGCGGTCACCAAAGCCGCCGCCAATCACTTCGCGGGCCTGATCCCCGCACCATTCCAAATCCGCGACCTTTGCCTGTGCGGCGAGGACGCCATGGGCCGTTTTCACCTGCTGCACCGCTACGCCCTCAGCGCATAAAGCAGCTTTGCGATGCCCTTTTCGGGGCTGGCATCATTGCTGATCTCAATCGCCGGAATCCCTTCTGGCAAAGCATAATTCGCCCGCTGCAACCGTGCGATAATATCGGCGTGGCTCTCCCGCCCGCGCGATGCCAAACGATCCGCCAACACCGCCATCGGTGCCGAAATCTGGATCACCCGCAGCCCCGGAAAGGCCGCGAGTGCCGCAGGCAACGCGGCCCGAGAGCCATTGATCAGCACATCCCGCCCATCCTGCAACGGTCTCAACTCGGCATAAGGCACGCCGTAGCAAAGCCCATGCGCCTGCCACTGCAGCGCAAATTCTCCCGCCTGCAGTCGTGCCTGAAAAGCGCTTTCAGTTACGCCCTCAAATGGCTCACCGCCCGCCGCAGTGTCGCGCGTGATCACCCGGCGCGCCCAGTGCAGCCGAGGGTCCGCCGCCGCAGCTCCCGCCAGCAGGGTGTCCTTGCCCGCGCCGGAAGGCCCAACGACCAGAAACACCCGCCCCGTCATGCCGCAACCTTGGGCGTGAATTCACGCACGTCCACCACCCGATCACAAACCCGGTCCCGTGCGGCTTCATCATGGAAAATCCCCAAGATCGCCGCCCCGCGCGCCTTGGCTTCCTCGATCAGCTCCAACACCACCTCCCGGTTCACCGCATCAAGGCTGGCGGTTGGTTCATCGAGCAACAGCGCCGGATAGGGATGCGCAAAACCGCGCGCGATGTTCACGCGCTGCTGCTCGCCGCCCGAGAATGTGGTGGGCGACAGCCCCCACAACCGCTGTGGAATGTTCAGCCGTGCCAGAAGTTCCGCCGCCCGCGCCCGCGCTTTATCGCCCGACACGCCAAGGTTCAACAAAGGCTCGGCCACCACATCCAACGTAGGCACCCTAGGGACCACCCGCAGAAACTGGCTGACATAGCCCAGCACCTGCCGCCGCAGAGCGATGATCTGCCGGGGTTGCGCCTGCGCCACATCCAGGCCGCCCACCATAATGCTGCCCGAGGCCGCAAGGTAGTTGCCCCAGACCATCCGCATCAGCGTCGATTTGCCAGCACCCGAGGCCCCGATCAGCCCGACACATTCGCCCGGACGCACATGCAGGTTCGCCCCAGCCATCACCGGGATCACCGCAGCGCCTTGGTTGTGCAGGGTAAAACTTTTCGCCAAATCCCGAATCTCAATCATAGCCATCGCTTCCATTTGAAGAAAAGATAGGTTCCACTGGCCGAGGCCAGCATCAGGATCAGTGCCAAAGGATAGCCGTATTGCCACGCCAGTTCGGGCATCACGGCAAAGTTCATCCCATACAGACTGGCGATCAAAGTCGGCGGCATGAACAAAGCCGCCACCACCGACACGATCCGCACCGTGACGTTTTGCGACAGATTGATCATGCCAAGCGTCGCGTCCGAGGTCAGCGCCAGACGCGAGCCCAAGAAATCCGCATGCACCTCCAACGCCTGCAAATCCCGCATCAGCCCCTTCACCAAGGGGCGCAACACGTCGCCCTCGGCACGGTCCGAAAGGGTCTGACCGAAGAAGCTGACCGCGCGCTCCACCGTCAACAGACCCAGACGCACCCGACCCAGAAGGTCGCCTTCACGACCCACCTTCTCCAGCGCGCTTTGCAACGCATCCGCCTGCAAGCCATTCGCGCCGCCGCTGTAAATCCCCGATGCCACGTCATCCAAGCCGCGCCCGATGCCTTCGAGAATATCGGCCATCCTCCCGATGATTTCCTCAATCAGCCCCAGAAACAGCCGCTCTGGCCGATCACAGCCGGGGCCAACTTTGTCGGCACGGGCCGGATACGTCTCAAACGGGCGCGGCGCGTGGTGGCGCACGGTGATCAGCCGCTCCTGCGACAGGATAAAGCAGACCGGGCCAGAAATCGGCGCTTTGCTTTCTGACAGACCGGGCAAAACCACAGTCATGTGATCGGCCCCGCCTTCGCGATACAGACGGTTCGAGAGTTCAATCTCCTCCATATCCGCCAGCGTCGGCACCGGCAGACCCAAGCGCGCCACATCAGCGGCCTGATTGGATAAGGGACGATAGAGGTCGATCCACAGCGCCGCTGTCAGATCGACGGGCAGCGGCATCTGGGTCAAGCCACCAGCTTCGGGGCGATAAGCGAACAGCATTTTATACCTGCAGGACTGAGGAAACCAACAGCTGCGTATAGGAATGTTGCGGGTCATCCAACACTTGATCGGTCAGCCCCTGTTCCACCACATGCCCGCCCTTCATCACCATCAGCCGATCCGCCAGCAGCCGCACCACCGCCAGATCGTGGGTAACGATGATCGCCGACAGCCCCATCTCGCGCACCAAACCGCGCAGAAGGTCCAACAACCGCGCCTGCACTGAGACATCAAGCCCTCCCGTGGGCTCATCCATGAACACCAGACGCGGCCCGGTCACAAGATTGCGGGCGATTTGCAGGCGTTGCTGCATACCGCCCGAAAACGCGCGCGGGCGGTCGTCAATGCGGTCAGCGGCAATCTCCACCCTGCCCAGCCAATCCACCGCCGTTGCCCGAATATCACCGTAATGCCGCGCGCCGACGGCCATCAGTCGCTCACCCACGTTGCCACCTGCCGAAACCCCCATCCGCAAGCCATCGCGCGGGTTTTGATGCACAAACGCCCAATCGGTGCGCGCCATCTTCCGGCGTTCTGCCTCGGCCATCATCACAGTATCGCGCGGGCCTTGGGCTGTCTCAAAGATCACCTGTCCGGTATCCGGTGTCAGATGCCCCGCCAGACAGGACAAAAGCGTGGATTTCCCCGAGCCACTTTCGCCCACGATCCCAAGCACTTCACCGGGAAACAGATCAAACGACACATCCGCACAGCCAATCCGGCTGCCATAATTCTTGCTCAACCCCTGAACCGAGAGCAACGGCTTATCGCCATTCACCTTGGCCCAAATATCCAAATCCATCGCGCCCATCACGCACTGCCTTTCAGAACTGGCACACCCAAGGCTCCCAAATGCCCGGCTTCGCGCCGGGTGCGGCAAAAATCTGTGTCCGAGCAGACAAACATCCGCCCGCCCTGATCATCAGTGATCACCTCATCTAGATAGCTCTCGCCCGCGTCGCACAGATCGCAGTCATGCGGGGCTTTGCTGGCCTCAAACGGGTGGTCGTCGAAATCAAGGCTGACCACATGCGTAAACGGTGGCAGCACATAAATCCGCTGCTCGCGCCCCGCGCCAAACAGTTGCAGCGCTGGCGAGTTCGACAGTTTCGGATTGTCGAATTTCGGGATCGGCGACGGGTCCATCACATAGCGGCCCTCGACCTTCACCGGATAGGCATAGGAGGTGGCAATGGTGCCGTGGCGCGCGATGTCTTCATACAGCTTGACATGGATCAGTCCGTATTCGTCCAGCTCATGCATCTTGCGCGTCTCGGTCTCGCGCGGTTCCAGAAACCGCAAAGGCTCGGGGATTGGCACCTGATAGACCAGAATTTGCCCTGTGGTCAGCGCCGCTTCCGGGATGCGGTGGCGGGTCTGGATCAGTGTCGCCTCTGCTGTCGCTTCCGTCACCGCCACCCCCGCCGTGCGCTGGAAGAACTTGCGGATCGACACCGCATTGGTGGTGTCATCGGCGCCTTGGTCGATCACCTTCAGCGTATCATCCGGCGTCAGGCAAGCCGCCGTCACCTGCACGCCCCCCGTGCCCCAACCGTAAGGCATTGGCATCTCGCGGCTGGCGAACGGCACCTGATAGCCCGGAACCGCCACGCCTTTCAGGATGGCACGCCGGATCATCCGCTTGGTCTGCTCGTCGAGATAGGCGAAGTTGTAGGCGTCCGCCTCGACGGGCGCGGCGGTGCGATGCATCGTCATCGGGCAAGCTCCTCAGCCAGATGCTGCAAACAGCCCGGCAGGTTGGTCAGAATGTCATGTGGATCAAGCCGCAGCACGCGGCAGCCGAAGCGGGTCAACCATGCGGCGCGATCGGGGTTTGGATCGCCAAAAACCTCCAGCACAACGCTGCGTTCGGCACAGTAGAAATCGACGATATAGGGGCCGAGCGGGGCCAGACGCCGAAACTTCAAACCCATAAAGCGGCGATCCCGCAGGGCAGACCACAGCGCATGCTCGGCGGGTGATAGGTTCTGGCGCAGCACGCGCGCCTCTGCGGTCTGAATTTGGTTTTGGCGCATTTGTCCCCTCACCCTAACCCTCTCCCCAAGCGGGAGAGGGGATTCTGGATGCCGCAGAGCATCGCTGAAACAGGGTAAGGATTTGGTTAACATCAGCATGATCCTCGCGACGCTGGTACGACGACGCTGTTCCCTCTCCCCGCTTGGGAGAGGGTTAGGGTGAGGGAGCATCAGCGCCATCATTCCGCCGCCTCCCGGCTGGCAAAGACCTCGGCGCGCAATCGCCGTACTAATTCCATCTCTGACTGGAAATCAACGTAATGCGGCAGTTTGATATGCTCAAGAAATCCGGTCGCCTGCACGTTATCGGCGTGCATCAGCACGAATTCTTCGTCCTGCGCCGGAGCACCGGTGTAGTCCTCGCCCAGTTCGGCCCAGCGCAACGAGCGATCCACCAAAGACATCGCAATCGCCTTGCGCTCGGTCTGGCCAAATACCAGACCGTAGCCGCGCGTGAACTGCGGCGGCTCGGTCTTGCTGCCCTTGAACTGGTTCACCGTCTCGCATTCGGTCAACTCAATCTCGCCGATCTCCACGGCAAATCCCAATTCTGGGATCTCCAGTTCCACCGCCACAGCACCTATCCGCAACTCGCCGACAAAAGCATGGGTGCGGCCATAGCCGCGCTGGGTCGAATAGGCCATCGACAGGATAAAGCCCTCATCGCCCCGCGTGATCGCCTGCAAGCGCAGCGCGCGCGAGGCGGGCAATTCCATCGGCTCGCGCGTTAAATCTGCAGGCACATCGTCGCCCATAGGTTCTGGCTCGATCATACCGTCACGGTCGAGCATCGCCATCACATGCGGCACTGGCTCCATTGCTGTTGGAGCGGTTGCCGCCTGCGCAACCTCGCCCTCCGCCGCCAGTTTGAAATCCAGCAGACGGTGGGTGTAGTCAAAGGTCGGCCCTAAAACCTGCCCCCCCGGCAAATCCTTGAACGTCGCCGAAATCCGCCGAATGACCGCCATCTCAGCGGTATCCACCGGGCAAGACGCACCCAACCGGGGCAGGGTGGTGCGATACGCCCGGATCAGGAAAATCGCCTCAATCAGATCACCGCGCGATTGCTTGATCGCCAAAGCGGCAAGGTCTGGATCATACAACGAGCCCTCCGCCATCACACGGTTCACTGCCAGCGACAACTGCTCGCGAATTTGCGCCACCGACAATTCTGCCACGCCCAGATCGCCCCGGCGTTCCTCGGCCAGCCACGCATGGGCATTGTCAATCGCGCGCTCGCCGCCCTTTACCGCCACATACATCAGTGAGCCTCCACATGGGTTGACCGGGGCAGGGCGGCCACATGGTCGCCACAGGTGAAGAAGCAGTCAAAGCCCAGTGGAAACAGCGCCCGGTTGGCCTGAAACGCGGCAACCTCGGGCAGCGAAAGATAAGCCACATCGGCAATCCCCGGCCCGCGCAGCGCAGCCCCTTTGGCCTCCAATGCAGGCACTTCAACGATCAACGTCACCGAGCGGTCCGGGTAATCCGGCAGCCCGATGGCAAAGCGGCCTAAGGGCTGCAACGCCGCCCAATCGCCCAAAGCGAACACCGCATTCTCAACCGAAACCAGCGGCGCACCAGAGTGAAAGGTGATCCAATCACGCACCGTCGCGCAGTCATACGCGCCGCCCAGATGCAGCGGAGTCGTGCCATCGCAGAGCGTCAGCACCAGCACCCCCGCCGCCACCGACAGCGGCGCAGGCGGCAGAGCTCCGCTCAATTCCCGGATCTCACCCGGCTGCGACAGCACCGTCAGCGCCGCACGAAACGCATGCGACGATTGCACCGGAGCCTCAGCAAACCCGCCCAACAACGCATCGTTCATTGGTCTTCCCCCCGCACCAAAGTGAAAAACTCCACCTTCGTCGCGGCCGCCTTCGCGGCCCGGCTCGCCCGCCGCGCAACTTCTTCCGCCTGCAACGGCCCCAGCACAGCCGCCCGCACAGCCTCTGCCTGATCGGTCTGCATCAACGCATCGACCACCGCCGCGCGCAGAGCATGGCTCTTGTCGCGGCCCTGCACATGGGCATGGCCGACAGCTCCAGACCCCAGCCGCAGCGCACAGCGCGTCACCGTCATCTCGCCCAAATTGAACGGCTGCCCGGTGCCGCCAATCCGGCCCCGCACCATCACCGCCCCGATTTCCGGCGCGCGCAGCAGATCATGCGGCGGAATTTCCGGGACCAAATCTGCCAGCCGCGCGGGCTTGGCGCGGGCCAACAGGCCAATCCAGTTTTTGCGGGCGGTCACTGCCGCTTCAGGGCTCTCATGCGTCATCTTGATCCCGACATCTTGCGAAGTTGTCTATCATACTATACAACTAGACAAATCATAACCCGGGAGCCTGCGAAATGCATGTGAAGTTTTGGTGACAAAGCCAACAATCTGGCGTTCCATCGCCGAGACCCTCACCGGAGAGATCACTGCGGGCCACTACAGCCCCGGTGACAAACTGCCGACCGAAGCCGCTCTGTCTGCCCGCTTCGGCGTCAATCGCCACACCGTTCGTCAGGCTTTGGCCCGCTTGGCCGAGGCAGGCGCTGTGCATGCCCGCCGGGGTGCGGGCGTCTTCGTCACCGCCAGCCCCACCGACTACGCCCTCAGCCGCCGGGTGCGGTTCCATCGAAATGTGCTGGCCACAGGTCGTACGCCCTCCCGGCAGATCCTGCGGCAAGAAACCCGCACGGCGGACCCCGGTGAGGCCGCAGCCCTACACCTACCCGCAGGCGCTTTGGTGCAGGTGGTCGAGGGCCTCTCGCTCGCCGATGGCACCCCCTTGGCGATGTTCCGCTCGATCTTCCCCGCGGCCCGCTTCCCCAATCTGCTAGAGGCGATGACCCGCCACGGATCGGTCACCGCCGCCTTGGCAGAGGCGGGCATCACCGATTACACCCGCGCGGAAACCCGCATCACCGCGATTGCCGCCGATACCCTGCTGGCGCTGCACCTGCGGCTGCCGCAAGCAGCTCCCCTGCTGCGTTCGGTCGCCGTCAACGTCGATGCCGCAGGCCAACCCATCGAGTTTGGCACCACATGGTTCGCAGGCGACCGCGTGACCCTAACCGTCTCACCAGAAGCCGCAGATACGGGGGAAGCAGATGCGGGGGAAGCAGATATGGGGGAAGCAGATATGGGGGAAGCAGATATGGGGGAAACTGTGGATAAACTGTCATAACCTCGTTGCTTGGCACTGTTATTCCGGCCAACAATCCCAGTTGCCCCCGTCCCCGGAGCCCGAAATGCCGCTGCCCTTGCCCCCCCTGCGACTGACTGGCGCGCATATTCTGCGCGACGGCGTGATGCAGCAGCGCTCCATCGGGCTGGCAGATGGCAAGATCACCCGTGGCCCTTTGCCCGAGGTGGACCTCACGGGTTTTCTGATCCTGCCCGGCATCATTGACCTGCATGGCGACGGGTTCGAGCGCCATATGGCCCCGCGCCCTTCGGCGCCGTTTCCGCTTGCCGCTGGCCTCGCGTCCTTTGACCGCGAGGCCGCAGCACACGGCGTCACCACCGCTTATCTCGCGCAGGGCTGGAGCTGGGAAGGTGGTCATCGCGGTCCCGACCATGCCGAGGCGCTGATGGTGGCGCTGGACAGCTATCGCGCGCAATCCTTGACCGATCTGCGGCTGCAAATCCGTGCCGAGACCCATCTGGTCAGTGAAACCACCCGCCTGATCGCCGCCGTCAAACGCCACCGGATCGGCTATGTGGTGTTCAACGATCATCTGTCCGAAGGCCTGCACATGGCCCGCATCGCCCCAACCGATTTCGCCGCTTGGGCGCGCAAGGTTGGCAAAACTGCCGAGGAACTCGCCGATGCCATCGAATACGCCGCCGCCCGCGCCAAAGAGGTGCCGCGCAGTCTGTGTACTTTGGCGGAAGCCTTTGATGCCTTGGGCGTGCTTTACGGCAGCCATGATGATCCGGATGGTGAGACGCGAGAATTTTACTCGATGATCGGCGCGAAGATCGCCGAGTTCCCGCTGACCCGTCGCGCGGCTTCGGCGGCGCATGCGATGATGAGCCCGGTGATCATGGGTGCGCCAAACGTGGTGCGGGGCCGTTCGCAGGCTGGGAATGTCTCGGCCCTCGCGTTGGTGTCGGATGGGCTTTGTGATGTATTGGTCTCGGACTATCACATCCCCGCACTGCCCTTGGCGGTCTGGGGGCTGGTTGATCGCGGTGTGATGGGGTTGGCGCAGGCGTGGGCGCTGGTGTCGTCGCGCCCGGCCGAGATCATGCGGCTGGTCGATAGGGGTCGGCTGGAGCCGGGCTTGCGCGCCGATATGGTCATCGTGAACGCTGAAACGCGCGGGATTGAGGCCACGATTTCGGCGGGGCGCTTAAGCTATCTGGCAGGCGAGGCTGCGCGGCGGTTTGTCAGCCAGCCCGAGGCTTTGCGGCTGGCAGCGGAGTAAGGTTCGGCGCGGCTTTGCGGGGAAACGCTTTCCCCGCTGGGAATGGCTTGTGATTTTTCTACGGTTTGGCGGTTTTTTCACAACATGTTGTGGTGTTGCCGCGTGCGGTGCGGTGATGGAATCTTAACATTTCATCCTAGAGCGCAAGCTGGCCCGCTGATTGCGCGGCATCACATGACTTGAACCCGAATCGGGGGCCGTCCGCAGCGGCATCGAGCCGCTTTGGCCAGCGCTGCCGTCGCGTGCTGGGCGGTCGGTTGTAACTTTGCCGTGGTAACGCCGCAGGAGGGGGCTCGATGCCCCCGAGGGCGGCACCTTTGGTTGCGATCAGCCGTGGTATTTTTCGAGAAAAGCTTCAACCGGCAGATTGCGGAAATCGGGCAGGGCGGTGTGGAGCAGATCGTGGCTCCAATCCCACCAAGCGAGAGCCTGCAGGCGCTCGGTTATTGCTGCGGGAAAGCGAGGGCGCAGCGGGGTGGCGGGGAGGCCGGCCATGATCATGTAGGGGGCGACGTCTTTGGTCACCACCGCGCCGCTGGCAACGACCGCCCCTGCGCCGATCGTGATGTCGGGTTTGATGATGGCAGCGTGGCCGATCCAAGTATCGGGTCCGATCACAGTGCGGCGGGCGTGGCGGGCCAGGAAGAAGGCTTCATCATCGGTCGCATCGTCCCAATAGGCGCTGCTGCGGTAGAGGAAATGGTGCAGGCTGGCGTTTTGCATCGGGTGGTCGGTGGGGCCGATCCTTGTCATCGCGGCGATGTTGGCGAACTTGCCGACAGTGGTGTTGGTGATGTCGCAGAATTGGTCGCAATAGGCATAGTCTTGGAAGGTCGTATTCAGGATGCGGCTGAAGCGGCCGATCTCGCAATAGGCCCCGAAATGGGCGTTCTTGATCTGGCAGTCGGGGTGGATCAGCGGAATGTCGGCGCAGAGTTTGGTCATTTTAGGCTTTCTTGTCCACGCGTGGACGGGGTTGAGGGCTGTATCGTTTCAATGGGTTAGGCGGGGGCGTTTAGCCTCTGTTAACAGTTTGACCGTAACGCAGGTGCCGTCCGCAGCGGCATCGAGCCGCTTTGGACGGCGCTGCCGGGGAAAGAATGCACGCGCGGTTTGACCTTTCCAGCGGCAGCAGCCGCAGGAGGGGGCTCGATGCCCCCGAGGGCGGCTTCTGGTTATGGGGCGGTTTGGCGGAGAGCGAGGTGCCTCCGGCGGGAGTATTTTGAAAAGAGCAATTCGACTGGGGCGCGGCTTTTGCTTTACCGCCCGATCAGTTTGCGGCGCAGCCAGCCCGAGAAGCTGTCCATTGCCATCACCATCAGCACGATCAGGATCATGTAATAGGCGACATCCTCCCAATCTTTCTGGGTGATGATGGCTTGGGTCAACAGCAAGCCGATGCCGCCGCCGACGATGGCACCGATTACCGTGGCAGAGCGGGTGTTGGATTCGAGGTAATACAGCACTTGGCTGAGCAGGATCGGCGCGATTTGCGGCAGCACGCCGAAACGGGCGCGTTGGAGTGGGCCTGCGCCGGTGGAGCGGATGCCTTCGACTTGTTTTTCGTCGATGTTCTCCAACGCCTCGGAGAAGGTTTTCCCGAACGTGCCGCTGTCGGTAAGCAAGATCGCCAAGGCGCCGGTCATCGGGCCGGGGCCAAAGGCGCGGCTTAAGATGATCGTCCAGATCAGGCCGTCGACGCCGCGCACGAAGTCGAACAGGCGGCGGAACGCGAAGCGCACGGTGCGGAATGGGGTGAAGTTACTGGCTGCGAGGAAGGCGAGGGGAAGGGCGATCAGCGCGGCCCCCATGGTGCCGAGGAAGGCCATCAGCACGGTTTCAAACAGCGCCCAAGCCACATCGCCGTGGTGCCATTGTTTGTTGTGCCAGAATTCGGACGCCATGTAAGCCGCGTTGCTGCGGGCGGGGTCGATGCGGTCGCCTGCCAGCATCGCGGTCAGCTGGCCGTAAGATTTGCCGTAGAACGGGCTGTCGAGGGTGAAGAAGAACAAGGCCCAGCCGGGTTGGTATTTGAAGGTTTCCACTTTGGAGCGGGAATAGGCGAAGCGGCCTTGCGGGGTGGTGACGGAGATGCGGGTGTCGCTGACGTTGATCCAATCCGGGATCGGTTCTGGTGCGGTGAGTTTCAGCTTGCCGCCTTCGGGTTGTATGTCGATCACGCCGTAGCCGGGGACATTGTAGCGCGCGCCTTTGGCGTCGTAGGTGACGATGTTGCCTTTGCCGAGGTCGATGGTGGTGGTGTCGCCTTGGGTTTGCACCCATGCGGGGTATTGGCTGGGGGCGTAGGTGGCTTTCGCCTCGCCTTCAATCGAGACGGTGGTTTTGTCGGTGCGGTTGTCGCGGGTGACATGGGTTTTGTAGGCGACGAAATCGGACAGCAGGATCTTGGCATTGTCCGTCCTTGCGCGGGCGGCGAGGCCGGGGATGTCGAAGCTGATGAACAGGTAGATCAGGTACAGCAGGATCAGCAGCGGGATCGCGAAGACGGTGAGGCGGCGGGTTTTGAACTGGCGCTGCACGGTGGCGTAGGTGGTGCCGAATTGGGTTGCGTCGGTCATGTTACTGCCCCTTTACCAAACGGTTGCGGGCGTAGCCGGAGAGTTGATCGAACAGCACGATGGCGCAGAACAGCAAAGCGAAGATGGCTACGACTTCATCGTATTTGCCGCCGCCCCATTGCATCGCCAGTTTCAGATCATAGCCAATGCCGCCTGAGCCGACGAAGCCAAGGATGGCGGAGGCGCGGATGTTGATCTCAAACCGCAGCAGCGCGTAGCTGAGCCAGTTCGGGGCGACTTGTGGTAGGATGCCGAGCCAGATTTGCTGGCTCCATGAGGCTCCGGTCGAGGCGAGGCCTTCGACGGGTTTCAGGTCGGCGTTTTCGGCGGATTCCGAGAACAGCTTGCCCAAAGCGCCCGCGGTGTGGAAGGCGATGGCGAGCACGGCGGGCACCGGGCCACCGCCCAAGATGAAGATCAGGATCAGCGCGATGACGATCTCGGGGATGGCGCGCATGATGTCGGCGGTGCGGCGGAACAGCGGGGTGAGGGCGGGGAAGCGGGCGAGGTGGCGGGTGGAGCCGAGGGCGAGAAACGCGCCAAATGCGCCGCCCAGCAGGGTGGCGGCTGCGGCGATGTTGAGAGTTTCGATCAGCGAGGGCAGGTGTTCCCACAGCAGCGCCGGAAGATTGGCGCGGTTTGTCCACGCTTCCGACAGCACTTCGGCGGGGAAAGCACCGACTTGGTGCAGGCCGGACAGGAAATCGCCTGCGTTGCGGTCTTGGGCGGTTTTGAAGCCGGATGCCATCAAGGCGACGAACAGAATCAGCAGGATGAACCCGTAAAGCCGCTTGCGGCGGGTCTGGTGGATATAGGCCTCGGTGGGGTTGTTCAGGTCGGGACGCTTGCCCGGCTCTGGCCCGAAGGTGATGTCAACCATGCGGCCTCCAAATGAAAAACCGGGCTTGCTTGCGCAAGCCCGGTGCTCGTGCTGAAATTACTTGCCAGAAAGTTTGCGGGCCTCTACTATGCCAAGATACATGTCGTGGGTGGCGGGCACGAAGTCTTTCGCCTCCCCCGCAGCAACGCCATAAGCGCATTTCGCGTCGGTTTCCCAAAGGTCAGCGGTCAGTTTGGTGACTTTGTCTTTCACATCCGCCGGAAGTGCAGCGCGCACCACCATCGGGCCTTCGGGGATCATCTTGGAGCGCCAGATTTCGACCAGGTTGTTCATGTCAACAAGGCCTGCATCGGCGGCTTTGCGGAACGCGCCCGAAGCGTAGCCGTCTTCCCAGTTACCGACGCCATCGGCCCAGGACACGCCCGCATCGAAATCGCCATTGGCGACGCCGACGATGGTTTGCTCATGGCCACCCGAGAACTTCACTTCGCTGAAGAATTTATCCAGCGGGCCGTAGGTGGCGATCATCTCAGCCGCAGGGACGAGATAGCCTGAGGTCGAGTTCGGCTCGCCGAACGCGAATTTCTTGCCCTTGGCGTCTTCAATCGAGGTGATGCCAGAGTCTTTGCGGGCGAAAGCGATGGAATAATAGCCGGTGGAGTCGTTCAGGTTCAGCTTGGTCAGCTCGACATCTACGGCTTTCGGGTCGGTCAGGTAAATCTTGGCATAGGCAGAAGCGCCGAGCCAGGCCATGTCGAGGGTGCCGCCCAGCAGGCCCTGGATCACGCCATCGTAGTCAGCCGGGGTGAAGACTTTGACCGGAACACCCAGCTCTTTTTCAATCGCGGCACGGTAACATTCGTTCGAGGTCATACGGTCTTGGGCGTTCTCACCACCCAGGATACCGATGTTGAATTCTTTCAACTCTTGCGCATGGGCAGAGGTGATGCAGGTGGTGGCAGCCAGAACGGCGAGCAGCTTTTTCATGGTCGTCTCCAGATGGGGCCCGTTTGGGCCGGGTAAACTTTGGTGAGGGTCAGGCCAGCATCGCATCGGCATAGGCAGCATCGCGCGGCCCGGTGATGGAGGTCGATGTGGCGGATTCGTTGAAGCTGGCGTCGGCGCCGTAGATGTCGCGCGCGACTCCGGTGGTCAGTTGATCGGGGGTGCCGTCAAACACGACGCGGCCATCGCGCATGCCGATGACGCGGTCACAGTAGCGCCGCGCGGTATCAAGCGTGTGCAGATTGGCGATCACCATGCGGCCGTCTTCTTCGTGGATGCGGCGCAGGGCGTCCATCACCACTTGCGCGTTCATCGGATCAAGGCTGGCGATGGGTTCATCGGCGAGGATGACTTTGGGGTCCTGCATCAGCGCCCGGGCGATGGCGACACGTTGTTGCTGGCCGCCCGACAGGGCCTCGGCGCGTTTGGGGGCTTGTTCGGCTATCCCGAGCCGTTCCAGAATCTGCATCGCACGGGTGATGTCGGCGTCAGACCACAGGTTGAACATGGTGGCGAAGGTGGAGCGTTGGTTCAGCAACCCGTGCAGCACATTGGAGACCACATCCATGCGGGGGACGAGGTTGAATTGCTGGAAAATCATCGCGCATTGGCCCTGCCATGCGCGCTTTTCGGCTCCGTTCAGGGTTAACACATTGCGACCTTCAAAGATGATCTCGCCCGATGAGGCATCGGTCAGACGGTTCATCATGCGCAGCAGGGTGGATTTGCCCGCCCCCGAACGCCCGATCACGCCGACGAAAGCCGAGCGGTCGATTTGAAAGCTGACGTTATCCACGGCGGCTTTGTGGCCGAACAGGCGTGTGACGTTTTCGACCTTCAGCATCGCGACCCCCTTTTGACTGAGGGGCTGATACGCCGGATTCGTGACGGTTGGTTATCGGGGATGTGACGGCTGGGTAACAAAGATTGCTCTGGGCCAAGCCTATGCTGTGACATAGAAACTTCATCACTCCGTTACCTGACCGTCATGCGAGGCTCCTAGATCACCGTTTTAGCAACCGTCCGGGCAAACCTCGGCGGTACGGCTTAACAGGAGACTTCCATGACCGTTTTCAAAACCCTGACCTCGGGCGTCAGCCTGATGGCGATGCTGGTGGCTGGTGCTGCCTCGGCGCAAAGCTTGGACGAAATCACTGCTGCGGCGAAGAAAGAGGGTGCGCTGACCACCATCGCTTTGCCGCATGACTGGTGCGGCTATGGTGCCGTGATTGAGGGCTTCAAAAAGAAATACCCCGAGATCGCCGTTAACGAATTGAACCCGGATGGGTCTTCGGCGGATGAGCTGGAAGCCGTGCGTGCCAACAAAGGCAACACCGGCCCGCAAGCACCTGACGTTCTGGACGTTGGCCTGTCGTTTGGCCCCGCTGCCAAAGAAGAAGGTCTGATCCAGCCGTATAAGGTCAGCACCTGGGACAGCATCCCGGACAGCGCCAAGGATGCCGATGGCTTCTGGTATGGCGACTATTACGGCGTGATGGCGTTCATCGTGAACACCGATATGGTCAAGAACGTGCCCGCCGATTGGGCTGATCTGATGAAGCCGGAATATGCGGGGGCCTTCGCGCTGACCGGCGATCCGCGCTCGGGCAACCAAGGCCTGATGTCGGTGATGTCGGCTGGCATGGCGATGGGCGGGGCTCCGGGCGCTGACTCGGCTGCCAAAGGGCTGGAGTTCATGGGGGCTTTGAACAAGGCTGGCAATTTCGTGCCGGTCGCGGGCAAAACCGGCACCATCGCGCAAGGGGCTACCCCGATTGTCGCGGCTTGGGATTACAACGCTTTGGCTTGGCGCGACACGCTGGCTGGCAACCCGAAAGCCGAAGTGATCATCCCGGCTTCGGGCACGTTGGCTGGCGTCTATGTGCAGGCGATTTCGGCTTATGCACCGCATCCGAACGCTGCCAAGCTGTGGATGGAATACTTGTACTCGGACGAAGGTCAGCTTGGTTGGCTGAACGGCTATTGCCACCCGATCCGCTTCAACGATCTGGCCAAGCGCGACGTGATCCCGGCGGATATGCTGGCGAAACTGCCGCCAGCCGCCGCCTATGAAAAGGCCGTGTTCCCGACGCTGGAGGAGCAGGCTGCGCATAAAGAGGCTGTGACGGCTGGTTGGGATGCAACCGTCGGCGTCAAGGTCGAGTAAACCCTTAACCCGCCCCTTGCCTTTGGCTTGGGGGCGGGTTTCCTTTTAGGATCATAGCATGAGAAGTTCTCGCCTTTGGCGCGCCCTGCCGTGGAACGGCTTGGGGGTGTTGCCATTTCTGCTGTTCGCGCTGCTGTTTTTGCTGCTGCCCACCGCGAATATCGTGGCGGGGGCGTTTGTTGATGACAGCGGCGCCTTCACGTTGCAAAACATTTTCAATCTGGCGACGCCAGAGATTATCAATGCGTTCTGGCTGTCGATCCGGCTGAGCTTTGCCTCGGCGCTGATCGGCTGCGCTTTGGGCTTTGCGATTGCCTTGGCGGTGGTTTTGGGCGGTTTGCCCAGCTGGATACGCGGCATTGTGATGACGTTTTCGGGCGTGACTTCGAACTTCGCCGGCGTGCCTTTGGCTTTTGCCTATGTGGCGACCTTGGGTCGGGTGGGGTTTGTGACGCTGCTGCTGCGCGACTGGTTTGGGGTGAATATCTACGCTTTGGGCTTCAACATGATCAGCTTCTGGGGGCTGGTCGCGGCCTATGTGTTCTTCCAGATCCCGCTGATGGTGCTGATCATTACCCCGGCGATTGACGGGTTGAAGCGCGAGTGGCGCGAGGCGGCAGAGGTTTTGGGCGCAACTGGCGGCCAATATTGGCGGATGGTGGCTTTGCCTGTGCTGGGGCCGTCGCTGCTAGGGACGCTAGCGCTGTTGTTCGCCAATGCGTTTGGTGCGGTGGCGACGGCGATTGCCTTGACGGGGTCGCTGTTGTCGATTGCACCCATCCTGCTGTTCAACCAAATCCGCGGCGATGTGCTGCAAGACCCGCATCTTGGCTATGCCTTGGCGTTTGCGATGATCGTGATTACCGGGATTTCCAACGGCGTCTATGTGGTGATGCGCAGCCGCGCCGAAAGGTGGATCAAATGAAGCGTATCCTGTCTTGGGCCGCGATTGCGGTCGGTGTGGTGTATTTCTTCCTGCCACTGGTCGGGATGCTGGAATTCTCATTGAAGATGCGGCGGGGCGAGTATTCGCTGGACGCCTACCGTTCGGTGATGGGCGATCCGCAGTTTCAGGCGACGTTTGGTTATTCGGTGCTGATGGCATGTCTGACGATTGTGTTCGGCGTGCTGGTGGTGGTGCCGACGGTGTTCTGGGTGCGGCTGAAACTGCCGCGTCTGCGCCCGTTCATGGAGTTCATCACCCTGCTGCCCTTGGTCATTCCGCCGATTGTGATCGTGTTCGGCTATATCCGTTTGTTCAACACCTCCAGTTGGTTGCCGCTGACGGGGACGACTTTGGGCACCGATTTTCTGCTGATGTGCGGCTATGCGGTGCTGGCGCTGCCCTATATGTATCGCGCGGTTGACACCGGGCTTGCGGCGATTGATCTGCGCACGCTGACCGAAACTGCGCAGAGCCTAGGGGCGGGCTGGATCACCGTGTTGGTTAAGGTGATCTTGCCGAATGTGCTGGTGGCAGTGCTGTCGGGGGCGTTTTTGACCTTTGCCATTGTGATCGGCGAATATGTCTTTGCGGCCTTGCTGGACCGGCCTGCGTTTGGGCCTTATCTGGTCTGGGCGGGGGGCAATAAAGCCTATGAACCTGCGGCTTTGGCCGTGATCACTTTCGCGCTGACCTGGGCCTGCATGATGTTGATCCAACTGGTCACCAAATTTTCCAAACACACAAGGATGCAGCACTGATGGCGTATCTGGACCTTTCGGCGCTGCAAAAATCCTTTGACGCGAACCAAGTGGTGAAATCGTTTGATCTGGGGGTGGCGAAGGGGGAGTTTGTCTCGCTGCTTGGCCCATCTGGCTGCGGCAAGACCACGGTGCTGCGGATGGTGGCGGGATTTGAAACTCCAACGGTTGGCGCAATCAAGATTGACGGCGAGGATGTGACGCATCTGCGGCCCAATCAGCGCAACATCGGCATGGTGTTTCAGGCTTACGCTTTGTTTCCGAACCTGACGGTGGCGCAGAATGTGGGCTTTGGCTTGAAGATTGCCGGGGTTTCTAGCGTCGAGATCACCGCGCGGGTGGCTGAAATGCTGGCGCTGATCGGTCTGCCAGAGATGGGCGCGCGCTATCCGTTTCAGCTATCGGGTGGGCAGCAGCAGCGGGTGGCTTTGGCCCGCGCGCTGGCGCCGAGGCCACGGGTGTTGTTGCTGGATGAGCCGCTGTCGGCGCTGGATGCGAAGATCCGGGTCAGTCTGCGGGCGGAAATTCGCGATATTCAGCGCAAGCTGGGCATCACCACGATTTTTGTGACGCATGATCAGGAAGAAGCCCTGTCGATGTCAGACCGGGTGGTGGTGATGAACGGCGGGCGGGCGGAACAGGTGGGTGCACCGTTTGAGATTTATAACCATCCGAAAACTCGGTTTGTGGCGCAGTTTGTTGGCACGTTGAACACGTTGGACGCCGTTGTGACGGATGCAGCGCAGGGTGAGGTGATGGTGCAGGGTCAGCCGTTGCGCCTGCCACAAGCGATTACAGCGGCGCAGGGCGCGACGGTCGGCTTGGCTTTGCGCCCCGAAGTGGTGCATCTGGAGGCTGATGCCGCGCAGATCAGCCGGGGCGATTTCGCACTGCCCGCACGGATTGCGGCGGTGCAGTTTCTGGGGGCTGTGATCCGCGTCAAGGCGGAGACGGCGGCGGGGGCGATCTCGCTTGATCTGTTCAACCGTCCTGATGCGCCACCACCGCCTGTTGGGGCCGAGGTGGCTTTACGGTTTCGCGGGCAGGATGTGATCGTGCTGGCCTGAGATTGGGGGCTTAAAACCCCTTGGGCCGCGACAGCCAGCGCGCCAGCATTGGGCCAAGCAGCAGCACCAGCAAAAACCGCGCCATATGCATCGTCATCACGAAGGCCACATCGACGGGGGTGGAGGCCGCAATGATGGCGATGGAATCCATCCCGCCGGGGCTGGTCGCCAGATAGGCGGTCAACGGGTCAATCCCGGCGAATTGCACCAAGGCGGCAGCCGCCCCGCCGCAGACCGCGATCAACGCCATGATCGAGGCGAACACCCGTGGAAATGCCCGCAAGGCATGGCCCAAAGTGGCGGGGGTAAAGCGCAGGCCAATCGCCCAGCCAATGGCGGCATAGGTCAGCGCCAGCAACCACGGCGGCAGGTAAATCTGCATCCATCCGGTTTGCGTAAGCCACATGCCCATGCCGATTGGCAGCAGGAAAGTTGCTCCGGGCAGACGCAGCCGCTGGCCTGCGAAGGCCAGAACCACGGCAAGGGCGATGGTTTGTGCGGTGCCCAACAGCGGCATCTGCGGAAACCAGATGATGCTGGGTGCAGGGCCGCCCGCCACGCCAAACAGCCGTGCCACCACGGTGGCCACGACCGCCACACAGGCGACGCGCAGGTATTGCATGAAGGCGACCAGCCGGATGTCGGCACCATAAGCACCTGATAGAAGCACCATCGCCGAGGCAGCACCCGGTGACGATCCCCAGATCGCCGTGGTGCCGGGCAGCGCACCCGAGCGTGCCAACAGCCAGCCCAGCAGCGACGAAGCCGCGATGGTGAACAGTGTCCCGGCCAGTACAATGGGCCATTGGGCGGCGGCCTCGGCCATCATCGCAATCGGCAGGATCGTCGCCACCATCAGCCCGACCACACCTTGTGCCGCCGTCATCGCGGGGCCGGGCAGGGTGATGCTAAACCCACGCAAGGCAAGGATAATCGCCGCCATCATCGGGCCGAGCAGCAGGGCGGCGGGCAGGTGCAGCACCTCAAACCCGGTGGTGATCAGGATTGAGAGCAGGGCCAGGGCGGCCCATTGCAGCGCCTGCTGGCGGCGGTTTAAAACGGACGGGGTCTGCGACAACGGAGCGGCTTTCAGCGGGGAGTCGGAAGCAGGCATGCGTCTACCTAACGCGGGCGGCGGGGGAGGGCAATCGACGCTGGCGCTGGGTTGGCCGCTCTGGACAGCCCGAGCTTCACCTGCCAGTTTGGTACGAACCCCAAGCTTGAGGTCGCGATGGATCACCCTGTCATGCCCGATCACGCCGCCGATCCCCGGACGGAGCAAAGCCAAAGCTTTGCCGTTCTGGGTGATGTGGGGGCGCCGATTTTCGCTGCTTGGATTGCGCGTCATGCCCGCCGCCTTGGCCTGCGCGGGGCGATTCTAAGCCACGATGCGGGGCGGGTTGAGCTGGTGGTGACCGGCCTGCCGGACCTGCTGGATGCGATGGCCTTGGGCTGTAGCCTTGGCCCGCAAGAGGTCTGGGTCGAGCGGATTGATCGGGCAGATGTGGTGCTGCAAAGTCTGAATGAATTTGCTTCGATAGCTGATTAACTTATGATCATATGCGGGGAAGATGCTGAAATTTGCGGCATCTGCTGCGGCGGCTTTGCGCGCGACAGGCTTTCAGCCTTTTGATTCTCGCGCGGGGCGGCAAGGTTCGGTTGGGGATTGCGGGGATTATGATGTCGGGGATCTGGGTGGCCATTGGCTTGTCGCAGGATTTGCCGCTGGGCGTGGTGACGGCGGGCCGGTGGCAGGGGGCGGAGCTGGCGATCTGGCGCGCAGGCTCTGGGCGGCTGTCGGCGTGGAATGACCGCTGCCCGCATCGCGGTATGCGGCTGTCGCATGGCTTTGTGCGCGGGGAGACGTTGTCTTGCATTTATCACGGCTGGACCTATGGCAGCGACGGCGCGTGCCGCAAAATCCCGGCGCATCCGGCGATGGTGCCGCCAGCCGCGATCCAGGCCGAGGTTTACGCCTGCGTTGAGGCGGATGGTGTGATTTGGGTGGCACCTGCCGCGAGCGATGTGGCACTGCCCGACCTGAGCGGGCTGAAGCCTGTGCGCTCGATCACCGTGCAGGCCAACGCTATCGCTCTGGCCCGGGCTTTACCGGGGTTTGTGGCGCAGGACACGGTTTGGCGGGGGGAAGTGGCGGGTGCTGCGGTGGCCTTGGTGCTGCAAGATCGCGATGCGACGCTTAGGCTGCACGCGCTGGGCGCGGGCGACCGGGTGGCGGTGTCGCGCTGGCTGGATGGCCTGCGGCGCTTGGTGGAAGAAGGAGCTTTGGTATGATTCCGCAGCCGGTTTTGAACGAATGGTATCCGGTCGCGATGACCGCGCTTGTAGGGCCATGGCCGGGGCGGCAAACGCAGCTTCTGGGCAGCGATATCAACGTGTTCTTTGAGGGGGATGCGATTGTGGTGCGTGGGGCTGCGGGCGATCTGGCGGTATGCTTGGCGTATGGCCATGTCTGGGCCTGCCCGGGCACGCCCGCGCATAAGTTGTTCCCGATCCCCGAGGCAGATCAACCGGGGCGTCGGCTGGTCGATTGCGGCGTGGTGCGGGTGAAATGCTCACCTTTGCGGGCGGTGGAGAATTTCCTTGATATCGCCCACTTCCCCTTTGTGCATACCGATGTTCTTGGGGCCGAACCGCATACCGAAGTCGGTCGCTACGAGGTGCAAATCCGCGAGGACAGCGACGAAGTTTGGGCGACCAAGGTGCATTTCTACCAACCGCAGGCCGCGAAATCGGCGGCGGGCGGTATTGTGACGGAATATATGTATCGGGTGGCGGCACCTACGGCGGCTGTGCTGTATAAGACCTGTCCGAATAACCCGGATGAATGGGACGTGATCGGGATTTTCGTGCAGCCCTTGACCGAGGAGCTGTGTAAGGTTTGGCCTTGGATGGCGCTGTTTGATGACACCACGCCGCAGGCCGATCTGATCCAGTTTCAGCAAATGATCTTCCTGCAAGACCGCTCGATCTTGGAAAACCAGATCCCCCGGCTGTTGCCCTTGGACCCCGGAAAAGAGATCCCGACGCAGGCGGATATGACCTCGATTGCCTATCGGCGCTGGTTGAAACGCAAGGGGCTGACCTACGGTGCGCAGATGGTGGCGGCATGAAGCTGTATGATTACGTGCTTTCCGCCAGTTGCTACAAAGTGCGGCTGATGGCGGCGCTGATGGCGGTGAAGCTGGACGTTGAGGCGGTGGATTTTCATCCGGGGCGGGCGCATAAATCTACAGATTTTCGGGCGATAAATCCAGCCGGAACGCTGCCTGTGCTGGTCGATGGCGATCTGGTTTTCACGGAAAGCACCGCGATGCTGGTTTATCTCGCGCAAGTTTCAAAGGCGGGCGCGTGGCTGGGCGTGGGCCCCGCTTAAACCGCAAAAGTGCAGCAATGGCTGGCGTTCTCGGCGCGGCTTGGGGCCAGTTTGGGTATGGCGCGGTTGCATGATATGCTGCTGTATCCCGGCGATATTGACGCGTTTCGGAGGGCAGGGGTGGAGTGTCTGCGCGAGTTGGAATCCCAGCTGACCGAAGCGCGGTTCGCGGGGCGGATTTTCCTGACAGGCGACGCCCCCACCATTGCCGACATCGCCTGCTTTCCCAACGTGGCGCTTGCGCCGGATGGCGGCGTGACGCTCGGCGATTATCCCTCAATACGCCTCTGGTCCCGCGCCATCCGCGCGGTGCCGGGGTTTATCGAGATGCCGGGGATTCACCGCCTGCATGAGTTGAAACCCGCCCCCGAAGCCGTGCCGCCACTGGAGCCGCTGCTATGAGCACCCTGCTGAAAAACTGCGCCGCGATTGTGCCTTCGGCCTCTGATCTGGTGCTCGCGGGGCAGGATATGCTGATCGACGGCAAGCAGATCACAGCCATCGGGCCGAACCTGACTGCCCCCGATGCAGAGGTGATTGATGCCTCGGGCTGGTTCATTTACCCAGGCTTGATCAACACCCATCACCATTTCTTTCAATGCTTTGTGCGCAACCGTGCCGATCTGGATTGGACGAAACTGTCGGTGCTCGAATGGCTGGACTTGATCTATCCGATCTTCTCGCGGCTGACCGAGGATCAGTTTTACCACTCCTCGGTGGTGGCTTTGGCCGAACTGATCAAACACGGCTGCACCACGGCGTTTGACCACCAATACAACTTCCCCAAGCATGCCGGGTCGCGCATCGTGGATCGGCAGTTTGAGGCCGCCGATCTTCTGGGCATCCGCTTTCATGCCGGACGTGGCGGCAATACCCTGCCGAAATCCGAAGGCAGCACCATTCCCGATGAAATGCTGGAGACCACCGATCAATTCATCGGCGATTGCGAGCGGCTGATTGATAGCTACCATGACCCCGCGCCGTTCAGTATGCGCCAAGTCGCGGTGGCCCCCTGCCAGCCGGTGAATTGCTATCAGGACACGTTTGAGCAATCCGTCCGCCTCGCCCGCGATAAAGGCGTATTGCTGCACACCCATGTCGGCGAAGGTGAAAGCCCGGTGATCGAGGCGCGGACGGGGCGCAGAACGGTGCAATACCTTGACGAGATGGGGTTTTCCGGCCCCGACACTTGGTATGCGCATTGCTGGGAGTTGACGCATGGCGAGTTGGCGCAGATGGCCGCTGCCCGAACCGGCGTGTCGCATTGCCCGGAACCCGTCTATCTGGTGGGGGCCGAAGTCACCGATATTCCGGCGATGCAGGCCTTGGGTTTGCGGATTGGTTTGGGCTGCGATGGGGCTGCATCGAACGACAATTCCAACCTGATGCACACCGTCCATTCCGCCTATATGCTGCAATGCTTGGTCGCCAATACCCGCAAACATCCCGTGCCGGACCCCTCTGCCTTCCTGCACTACGCGACCACCGGCGGCGCGGATTTACTGGGCCGTAAAGACCTTGGCCGCCTTGCCCCCGGCATGGCCGCTGATCTGTTTGCCATCGACACCCGCCGTCTGGAATTCGTCGACACCCGCCATGATCCGGCCAGCCTGATCCCCAAGGTGGGGGTCGGTCGCCCGGTCGATATGACCATGATCAACGGCCGCATCGTCTGGCGCGACGGCCAGTTTCCCGGCCTTGATGAGTCCGACCTGTTCGCAAAAGCCGAAACCTCGCTTCACCGCATCATGACTTGATCCCAAAGGAAACCCGATGACCCAAACCCGCCGCTCTTTCCTCAAATCCAGCCTCGCCGCCAGCACCGCTTTGGCGCTGCCGATCCCGGCCTTCGCGCAAGATGGCGTGCTGAACGTCGCTCTGATCGTGCCCTCGCCCGCCGCTGATGTCGGCTGGTCGCACACGCTGGAGCTTGGCACCAAGGCGCTGGAGGCCGAATATGGTGACAAGATCAAGGTCACGCTGCTGGAGAACATCGCCGAAGGCCCCGATGGCGACCGCATCATGAACAAGACCGTGGCAGATGGTAACAGCTTCCTGATCCTCGGCTCGTTTGGCTATATGAACGGCGGGCTGAAGCTGGCCAAGGCGCACCCGGAAGTGTCGATCCTGCACGCTTCGGGCTATCAGACCGCGCCGAACTTCTCGCCATTTGGGGCGCGCTACTATCAGGGCACCTACCTGATGGGGATGGCGGCGGCGTCGCTGTCGAAGTCGAAGAAACTGGGCTGCGTGGGGGCCTTTGCGATCCCCGAACTGATCACCTCGATCAATGCGTTTACCTTGGGCGCGCAGTCGGTCGATCCGACGATGGAGGTCTCGGTGGTCTGGGTGAACTCTTGGTTCGATCCGGCGTCAGAGCAGGAAGCCGCCAAGGCGCTGCTGTCGCAGGGCTGCGATGTGGTATTTTCCAACGCGCAGGACACGCCGTCGGTGGTGGCTGCGTGTGAAGAAGCCGGGGCCTATGTGTTCAACCTGAACTCGTCGATGAAGACCTATGCGCCGAAGAAATATCTTGGCGTGGTTGGCACCGATTGGGCACCGTTCTTTAAGGCGAGTGTGGCGGCGCATCTTGCGGGGACGTTTGCGGGCGCTTCGGCGTGGCTGGGGATGGCGGATAAGTGTGTGTTCGTCGCAGATTGGAACCCCGACATTACGCCCGATATGGTCGCGAAGATTGAGACGGTGCATGCCACCTTGCTGGACGGCAGTTTCAGCCCCTTCACCGGGCCGCTGACCAACCAGGACGGGGCCGAGGCCGTGGCTGCTGGTGTGACCTTGGGCGATGATGCGATCTTGTCGATGGATTGGCATGTCAAAGGCGTCACCACGCCATTGCCGAAATAACCCGATGACCGCGCTGTTGTCTTTGCAAGCCGTATCAAAGCGTTATGGCGCGGTGCAAGCCAATGCCGGGATTGATCTGGTGGTCGATCCCGGTTCCATCCATGCGATTTTGGGCGAGAATGGCGCGGGGAAATCCACGCTGATGAAGCTGATTTATGGCGTGGAATCGCCCGACTCTGGCGTGATCTTATGGAAGGGTCAGCCGGCGAACCTTGCCAGCCCCGCCGAGGCGCGGGCCGTGGGGATTGGCATGGTATTCCAGCATTTCTCGCTGTTTGAAACCCTGTCGGTGGTGCAAAACATCGCGCTGATCGTGCCGGGGCGGAAGGCCGATCTGGCCCGCCGCATCCGGGCTTTGGGCGATGAATTTGGCCTGAATGTTGACCCCGAAGCGATGGTGCATGCGCTGTCGGTGGGCGAGCGGCAACGGGTGGAGATTATCCGCTGTCTGCTGCTGAACCCCGAACTGCTGATCCTCGATGAGCCTACTTCGGTGCTGCCGCCACAAAGTGTTGCGCGGTTGTTTGAGACTTTGCGGGCGTTGCAGGCGCGCGGCATGGCGATCTTGTTCATCAGCCATAAGCTGGAAGAAATCAAAGAGTTGTGCGACACTGCAACGATCCTGCGGGGCGGGAAAGTTACAGGTCGCGTTGACCCGCGTGCCCATTCCGCCAAGGATTTGGCCACCCTGATGATCGGTCGCGCCATGCCGCCGCCTTTGCCCGCAACGGTGCAAGCTGTGGGCGAGGTGCGGCTGAAACTCAGCGGTTTGGACTATGTGAACGACGATCCGTTTGGCGTCTCGCTGTCGGATGTTTCCCTGCGGGTTCATAGCGGTGAGATCGTCGGCATCGCCGGGATTTCCGGCAATGGTCAGCAGGAACTGGCGGCACTGATCTCGGGCGAGGTGGTGCAGCCGGGCGACAGTATCCGCATGTTGGGTCATGCCGTGGGGGCTGTGGGCGTGGATGCGCGGCGTCGGATGGGCTTTGCTTTCGTGCCAGAGGAACGCTTGGGGCGCGGGGCAGTGCCGGAAATGTCTTTGGCCGACAATGCCTTGCTGACCGCACATGGCGCGGGCCTTGTTGTGCGTGGCTTCATCCTTCGCAAACCAGAGCGCGCCTATACCGCCACCTGCATTGCCCGCTATGACGTGCGCACCCCCGGCCCGGAAGCCGAAGCGGGGGCGCTGTCGGGCGGCAATCTGCAAAAATTCATCATGGGCCGCGAGATGATGCTTGAGCCGAAATTGCTGCTGGTGTCGCAGCCGACTTGGGGCGTTGACATTGGGGCTGCCACCGATATCCGGCAACGCTTGGTGGCGATGCGCAACGCGGGGGCGGCGATCTTGGTGATTTCCGAGGAGTTGGAGGAGTTGTTCCAGATCTGCGACCGCCTGCATGTGCTGCACAAGGGCCATCTGTCGCCGTCTCTGCCAACCGCTGCGACCAATGCTGAGGAGGTCGGCACCTATATGATCGGCGCGGGGAAATCGCCCGAGGGGACGGCATGAGGATCAGCTTCATCCGCCGTGAGCGCGCCTCGCGGATGGCGATGCTGGTGGCCCCCGTCGCGGCCTTTGTCTGCGCGATTGTCGCCTCGGTGGTGCTGTTCACCTTGTTGGGAAAGGCCCCCGGTCAGGCTTTGTATTCGCTGCTGCTGGAGCCGTTCCTGACATGGTATAACTTTTCCGAAGTGCTGCTGAAAATGGCCCCTTTGCTGCTGATCGCCCAAGGTCTTGCCATCGGCTTTCGCGCCAATGTGTTCAACATTGGGGCCGAGGGCCAGCTGATCATCGGTGCGATTGCGGCCTCGGCTTTGCCCGTGTGGTATCCGCAGGGGGACTCAGCGTTCATGCTGCCCGCGATGCTGGCGATGGGGGCTGTGGCCGGGATGGCTTGGGCCGGGATCGCGGCGCTGTTTCGCACGCGGTTCAATGCCAATGAAATTCTGGTGACGCTGATGCTGTCACTGATCGCGGCACAGGTGCTGAACTTCCTGCTGCTCGGGCCGTGGAAAGACCCGCATGGCTTTAACTTTCCGCAAAGCGTGATGTTCCCGGATGCCGCCTTGCTGCCGATCCTGCTGCCCGGCACGCGGGTGAATATCTCGCTGTTGATCGCGCTGGTGGCCAGTGCGTTGGCCTACATATTGATGCGCCACCGCTTTGCCGGGTTTCAACTGCTGGTCGGAGGCTTAGCGCCCCGCGCCGCCCGCTATGCCGGGTTCAGCGAAGCCCGTGCGATCTGGCTCAGTCTGCTGCTGGGGGGGGTGGCGGCGGGCCTTGCCGGAGCGGCGGAAGTGGCAGGGCCTTTGGGCCAGTTGCAACGCTCGGTCTCGACCGGATACGGCTATTCAGCGATCATCGTGGCGTATCTCGGCGGGTTGAACCCATGGGGCATCGTGATTTCGGCCTTTGTGATGTCGGTGATCTATATCGGCGGCGATAATGCGATGGTGTCGGCGGATCTGCCGATCGCTGCGGTTTGGGTGTTCCAGGGCCTGCTGCTGTGCTTCTACCTTGCGGGGCTGACCTTCATCCGCCACAAAATCAGCTTCACCCGCAAGGGTATGCCATGAACGCGGTTGATTTCATTCTGGCTGGCATGCTGGCCGCCGCGACGCCGATGCTGTTGGCGGCGCTGGGCGAGATGGTGGTGGAGCGGTCTGGCGTGCTGAACCTTGGGCTTGAGGGCATGATGGCTTTGGGCGCGGCTTTGGGGTTTATCACCACCTATACCACTCAAAGCCATGCCTTGGGCTTTCTGGCCGCAGGCTTGGGCGGCGCGGCGCTGTCGCTGTTGTTCGCGCTGATCGTGCTGGGGTTTGTCGCCAATCAGGTGGCGGCGGGGCTGGCGATCGGGATTCTGGGCACCGGGCTGTCAGCGCTGTTTGGCAAAAGCTTTGAAAGCTTGACGATCAGCGGATTGCCGAAACTGGCGCTGCCGTTACTGTCCGATCTGCCCGTGGTGGGGGCGCTGTTCGTGCAGGATATCGTCGTTTGGCTGACGCTGGCTTTAGCCTTGGTGATCTGGGCCATAATGAACCACTCCAAACTCGGCCTGATCCTCCGCGCTGTTGGCGAGAATCCCCATGCCGCCCGCGCGATAGGCTTTCGCGTGCTGAGGGTCCGCTGTGCGGCGATTGGCTTTGGCGGCGCACTTGCGGGGATTGCCGGGGCCTATGCCTCCACGGTTTACACACCGCTTTGGGCCGATGGCATGATCGCCGGACGTGGTTGGATTGCGCTGGCGCTGGTGGTGTTTGGCACTTGGCAAACCGGGCGGGTGGTGTTCGGTGCCTTCCTGTTTGGCGCTTTGTCTTTGGGCGAGCTGACCACCCAAGCGGCGGGCGTCAACATCCCGTCGCAGCTGTTGGCCTGCGTGCCCTATATCGTGACGATCCTGATGCTGGCGGTGATTTCCTCGAACCGTCGCCGAATGCGGCTGAACACCATTGCCTCACTGGGGCAGCCGTTTGAGAAATAGCGCGGCTTGAGGCGGTGGCTTGCTTGACCAGGCTGGGGGTTTCACACCCCCAGACCCCCGTGGAGTATTTCCGCCAAGATGAAACAAATTTTATTCAAATGGTTCGTAATAGGCGGTAGCGGAGTGCCATTCTCGCGGCGGTTTCGCGCCCTGTTTGGCGAGGATTTCGACAAAGCTGTGCCCGGTTTTTTCTTCGGCGCAGAGCACGACTTGGGCTGCGGCGCGGGCATCCTCGCCGGCATCGTGGTGCTGAAACTGCAACGACAACGCCTGTTTCAGATGGCCAAGCCCATGCCCGCCATTGCCCTTGAACTCGGGCCAAGCGCGCCGCGCGATGGTGACGCTGTCGACCCAGTGCAGGTCGGGCACCTCCAGCCCATGCCAGCCGCAAGCCGCCGCCACCGCGCGCTGATCAAAGCTGGAGTGTTGCACAATCGGCTGCCGCGCCATCAGCGGGGCGAGGGCGGCGATCACTTCGGGGAATTGCGGGGCATCGCGGCAAGCCTTTGCGTCAATGCCATGCAACTGGGTGTTGAAATCCGAGAATGGCTCGGCGGGATCGACCAGCAGGCTGAAAGTGTCAATCTGGCCCCAGTCATCGACGCAGGCCAACCCGACCTGACAGATGCTATGCGCGTTGCGATTGGCGGTTTCGACATCGAAGGCGATGAAGCGATAGGGCGGGCGCAGATCGTCGGGGATCATCGCCGTGGCCTTGGATAGATCACAACGCGCCCCCAGTTTCGACATTTGCGTAAGGGTGCAGTTTGCCGCATCTGATGACAGAAGGGCAAGCCATGAACGGTGCTGTTAGGCCTCAGCCGCCGCAGATCGCGTTTGCGGCGGGCAATAGTCTTGGCAACAGGATCGTCGCCAACACCGCGCAAGCCGCAAGGGCGGCGATCAGCACGGCAGCGGCGGCGATATCCTGAGCTTTGCCGATGCTGGGGTTGGGCCCGGGGGAAATTACATCGCAGAGCTGCTCAAGCGCAGTGTTGAGCAGCTCGGCGATAAACACCAAGGCCACCGCAAACAGGGTCCGCGCCCATTCGGCGGCAGTGAACTGCAGGCCCAGACCCAGCGCTGTCACCAAGATGGCGGCGGCCAGATGCAGGCGGGCGTTATGTTCCTCACGCAGAGCGCAGATCAGGCCACGGCCAGCGTAGTGGAAACTGCGGGCGCGGGCGGTCCATGCGAAGCGTGCGGGCTTTGGGTTGTCGGGTCGCCATGCCAAGGGCGAGGCGGGGCGCAGGCCAAGTTTATGCAAAGCGATGCCGATGAGACCAAGCAGGGCGATGATCAGGGTACAGCAGATCATGGGGTTTCCCCTTCTTCTGGGTATAGAACAAAGGCTGTGCGCTGGCTGAGCACCAGTTGCAACGCCGCTTTGCCCTGCGCATCCGCAATCAACCGACCGTTGATATCACCGCGCAAAAGATAGGTGTGATTCGGATGTAACCTTGCAAAAACAAGGCTTTGTGACTGACCGGGTTGGCGGGGGTCCAGCACAATCTCTAGCCCGCCTGCGGTATTGCGCGCTTTCGCCACCAAGGTCTCAGCATAGTCCACCGCCTCGATATACGGCCCCGCACCCACCTGCGGCTGCATCAGCGCAGCCAAGCCGCCCGCCCGGTGTGCCCTCGCCATCACCTCATGCGCCAAGGCCCAAAGTGACGCACTTTCGCGGTGCGCCACCCCAGCGGCGATCACTTCGGGGCAATCCGCCTCCAGCAGCGCCAGCAGGTCGGCGGCTGCGGCTTCATCGCCGATCTCACGCGCTGCAAGCGCTAATCCGGTGTAGCCTGCCGCCCGCGACAGGCCGTAATTGCCGACATCCAGCCGCCAAATCGCCCGCCGCCAATCGCGCCCTTGTCGCGCAAACCGCAGGGTCTGCCACTGCCGCTGTGCCATATCGGGAGCTACGGCATTCAGATAAACGCACGGATAGCCCTGCATCAGCGCGCCGCCCACCGCTGGAGCAACAATCCCGGTCAGGCTGGAACGGAACGCCAGAAAAGTACCGCCTGCGCCGATAAACTCCGCCTCCAGCCCGGCCCGCAAACACCCAGAAATCCGCGCCCAATGCTGAGTGCCGTGGCGGTTAGCATGGGCGCGGATCGCTGCGGCAGTGATCAGATTGCACAACGGATAGACCCAGTTCGGCTCACACGGCAACAGGCCAAGGCGGGAGGTTTCGTACTGTCGGGTCAGAGTTTCGATGATTTGCGGCTGGCTGTAGGCAAAGCTTTGCCCGCCACTGACCTGCACCTGTGTTGCATCAAACGGATAGCCGCAGGCATTGGCGCGCAGCGCGATTTGGGCGGCGACAAAGCCTGCATACATGATATTGCCCTGCCGGATTGGATCGGGGTCATGGCGCAGATTGCCCCAGAGGTTTTCCCATGCCCAATAGCGCCAGACTTTCGGATTTTGTATCTTGATCAGCAGGTTATCCTGCGCCTGATGTAGATAGCCCTTACAGGCGGGGGCGTATTGTGCCTGCACCAGCGCCAGCGCGAAGGCTACAAAATTCACCTGATAGCGCAAGGCTGCGGTCTGAAACGGATCACGATGCTCAAAGCCGTTGAAGGTCTCTACGGGTTGCAAGGCGCGGTCCAAGAGCAGGCGCAGGCGGGCAAGATCGGCGGGAGACAAAGCGTCGGCGGATGGGGGTGGTGCGGGCAGGGCGGGGCAGACGGCAAGATGCGCGTTCAGCCGCAGCCGATGGTTTTTTGCTCGGTACAGGGCGTGGTGCTGCCAGAGCCACAGCGCCGCAAAACCCAGTATAATCAGCACGGGCACGGTTGATTTTTGCGAAGGCGAGGGGGTGTTTTCCACTGCCAGCCAAGCTGCGCCCAGCCAAACCATCGGCGGTAGCAGCACATTGCCGGTGGCAAACCAGATCAGCAGGGCCACGCCGAACAGCGCACCACCCGCCAGCATCGACCAACCTGCGGCAAAGCCCGCCCCCGGTGCCATCAGCCCCAGCGCAAAGCCTGCCCAAGTCGCAGGTGCCAGCAGCAGCAGCGCCACCGCTATGCCATACAGCACGACATAGATCGCAACACTACGCCGCAACAGCCTGCGGGTTTGCGGGCCATGCAGATGGGTCAATTTGGGAAACAGCGAGGGATCTGCGTTTGGCAAACTACTTTGCATTGTAAAGTTACTCCACAAATAAAAGCTCAGACCAAATCCGGTTCGGCATCGGGAAATGTGGCGGTCAAACTGGCGGGCAAGGGGGCCGCGTCTCGCAGCACCTGCTCTAGCACGCTCAGATATTCCAGAAACTGCTGCTGTCCAGCGGGCGTGATCGTCACCGTCGTAAGGGGTCGGTTGTCATCATAGCCCTTCACCGCAGCAACCAGCCCAGCATCCTGCAACACCTTCATATGGCGGCTTAAATTGCCATCGGTCAGGCCGCAATGCTGCTTCAATTCGGTGAACGACAGCCCCTTAGGATGGGTGATCAGCGCGGTAAGCAGACTGAGGCGCGCCTTTTCATGCATCACCCGGTCCAGCCCGTCATAGGCATATCGGGCGGTAGGTTTAACCATGATCGCGCCCCGCGAGATAGAGACACAGCGCAACCAGAAGCTGCCCCAGACCAAACGGCAGCCCCATCAGCCACGGCGATAGCCCAGCCTCACTCGCCAAAATCAGCGACCCAAGCCCGGCCAGAAAATACCATGCCCCGGCAATCCGCAGGCTGGCAGGCAGCCGCGCACCCGCGCTGAACAGAGCAAGAGCGATCAGAATCTGCCACAATCCGGGCAGCAGCCACATCGCCTCGGGTGCGAAGCGATAGAGCACCGCCGCAATGCTGGCCCCGGCCAGACCGGCGGGCAGGAAGGCTTCCGCCATGCCCCAGAGGAACGGACCAGCCAGCCCGCCATGGTAACGCTTGGACAAAGCCCACATTTCCGCCCCGATCAGCGCCAGCGACAGCACTGCAACCCCAAGCCACAGCGCGAAATATGTGGCCACCGCCTGCACAGCCTGTTGATTTTGCCACATCGCCGCGATCAGTGCTAAAACCCCGGTCAGCGCCACCACCGCAGGCCCAAAGCCGCGAAACAACCGCGCGCCCGCAATCTGATTGCGGATGGTGGCGATGTCGGCAAGGGCGCGGTTGATTTCGGTCATACCGCTTCCTAGCACGCAAACTTTGCAATGCAAAGCACTTTGCGCGTTACTGATACCGCAACGCCTCAATCGGATCGAGCCGCGCCGCCCTGCGTGCTGGGAAGTAACCGAACACCACCCCGATCAGCGCCGAAAACCCAAAGGCCAGCGCCACCACCGCGCCCGAAGGCGCAAACGGGATCGCCATGAACACCGAACCGCCATAGGCAATCGCCAAACCCAAGCCGATGCCAATCGCCCCGCCGAGCAGCGACAGCACCACCGCTTCCACCAGAAACTGCAGCAAAACCTGCCCGGCACTGGCGCCCACCGCCAGCCTTATACCGATCTCGCGGGTGCGTTCCGTCACCGACACCAGCATGATGTTCATGATGCCAATGCCGCCGACCAACAGGCTGACCGCCGCCACTGATGAGAGCAGCCCGGTCAGCACGGTATTGATACCGCCGAGCATATTTGACAGCTCTTTGCTGTCGGAAACGCTGAAATTATCCGGTTGGGTCAGCCCGATCCGCCGCCGCTCGCGCAGCACCGATTGCACCGCCGCGATGCCATCCTCCGCGCTGACCGATTTGCGCAAAGCCACCGCGATGCTGTCGACATTGCTGTTTCCTTCCAGCCGCCGCTGCACCGCCTTCGCGGGCATCAGGACCAGATCATCCTGATCCTGCCCAAAACTGCCCGAGCCGCGCGCAGACAGCACCCCCAGCACCTGACAGGCGACGTTTTTCACCCGGATGGTTTGGCCCACCGGATCAGAATTGCCGAACAAAGTGGTCGCCACGGTTTGGCCCAGCACACAAACCGCCGACCCGGCACTTTCTTCATGCGGCTCAAAACTGCGCCCCGTCCGCATGGCCCAGTTCTGCACGCGGGTGTAATCATTGCTGGTGCCGTAAACCTGCGTCGCCACATTGGCATTGCCGAACACCACGGTTTGCCCGGAACTGACCACGGGGGCGGCAAAGCCGACCACGGGCAATTCCGCCAAAGCCTCGGCATCTTTCAGGCTAAACCGCGGCGCTTGCGCGCCTCCGGTCGGCGGGCCAAACCCGCGCGTGCCGGGGCGCACCGTCAGCACATTGGTGCCCAAAGCCGCCACACTGGCGCTGACTTGCGCCGATGATCCCTGCCCAATCGTCACCATCGCAATCACCGCAGCAACGCCGATCACCACACCCAGCACGGTCAGAAACGTGCGCAGCTTGTTGCGGATGATGGTGGTGAAGGCGAGGGTTATAGTCTCCCACAGCATCTCAGGCGCTCCGCTGCATGGAGGCAGGGGTGGCCTCATCTCGGCTGAGTTTGCCATCGGTGAATACCAGCAAACGTTGCGCATAGGCCGCGATGTCTTCCTCATGCGTCACCATTACAATGGTGATGCCGTCGCGGTTCAACGCTTGCAACAACTGCATGATCTCATGGCTGCGCTGGCTGTCGAGGTTGCCGGTGGGCTCATCCGCCAGGATCACCATCGGATCGCTGGCCAGCGCGCGGGCAATCGCCACCCGTTGCTGTTGGCCGCCTGACAACTGCGAGGGATCATGGCCCTCACGCCCCTGCAATCCAACCTTTTGCAAGGCCAATCGTGCCCGGGCCACCCGCTGCGCTTTCGGCAAGCCCTTATAGATCAACGGCAATTCGACATTCTCTAACGCCGATTGCCGCGCCAACAGGTTAAAGCCCTGAAACACAAACCCCAAGCAATGCCTGCGCAACAACGCCCGGCGGTCTTGGTCAAGATCCTGCACCTCAACCCCCTGAAACAGATATTTCCCCGCCGAGGGCCGATCCAGACAACCGATGATATTCATCGCGGTGGATTTGCCCGACCCCGAAGGCCCCATGATCGCGACAAACTCGCCGCGCCCGATGCTCAGATCCACCCGATCCAGCGCCCGCACCTCTGCCTCGCCGCGCCCATAACTGCGCGATACCTCGGAAAACTGCAGCAGCGGCACCATCAACGCGATCCTGCGGTTTGATCGGTGATCACCGCATCACCCATCGCCAGATCGCCTGTCACGACAGTGGCGCGCCCATCCGTCGCCCCCAAGCTCACCGCCACCTCAACCGGAGCCCCGGCCCGCAACAGCCAGACCGACTTGCCGCTGCCAAGGCCAGACGCGCCACGACCGCTCCGCGTCGGCAGGATCAATCCAACCAGACCACCAGAAGGCCCGCGCCCAGCTTCTTGCACAGGCGGCGCATACCGCAAAGCTGCATTCGGCACCAAGAGCGCGCCCAGCACCTTATCCACCGTGATCGCCGCCGTCGCCGTCATGCCGGGGCGCAGCAGACCATTCGGGTTGGCGACCGACAGCACCGCTTTGTAAGTCACCACCTCGTTGGTGGTTTCCGGCGCGAACCGCACTTGCGTGATCACCGCCGGAAAGCTTTGGCCCGGATAGGCCTCTACCGTGAAATCTGCCACATCGCCGACCTTGACCTTGCCAATATCGGCCTCGTCAATATCGACCAGCAGTTGCATCCGCTCCAGATCTTCCGCCAGCTTGAACAGCACGGGGGCCTCAAAGCTTGCCGCTACGATCTGCCCGGCTTCGGCGGTGCGATCCAACACCACACCATTGATCGGGCTGCGAATTTCAGCCTTGCCCAGATCGGCGCTGACCAGATCGAGATTGGCCTCTGCCAAGGTTAAATCCGCCCGCGCGATCTCCACCGCCGCCTGCGCGCGCTGATCGCTGGCCTCATAGCCCACCATATCCTTGCGCGTCGCCACCCCGCGCGCCGCCAACTCCTGCTGGGTTTTCAACACCGCCGCCGCTTCTCGCGCCGAAGCCTCGGCTTGCGTCACCCGCGCCTTGGCCGAAGCCAGTTGCGCGCCGGCGTTATCGACTTGTGCGGTCAGCTTGGTGGCATCCAACTGCGCCAGCACTTGACCGATTTTGACGGTATCGTTGTAATCCACCGAAACGCTGGCCAAAGTGCCGGACAACTCCGAAGACACCTCCACTTCCGTGGTCGGCTGCACCGTCCCGGTCGCCGTCACCACCACCACAAGATCGCCCGTGGCAACCGCTTCGGTGGTATAGCGCACCTCTGCCGCCCCGGCCTTGCTGCCCATATAATACCAGCCCGCAGCCACCGCCAAAACCGCCAGCAGCAACACCACCCAAGGCCAGCGCCGCCGTCTGGCCGCACTCCCCGCCAACATTCTGGCAATGTCATCGCTGCTTTGCATCTGCACCCTTCGCCGCTTTGGGCATTATACGTGCGCCAAAGCCTGTTCCGTCGTTGTCAGATGTGTCGCGCGACAGCTTTGGCAAGCCCCTCAACTGCCGCGATAGGTCGAATAAGCAAAGGGTGAGATCAACAGCGGCACATGATAATGCCCATCGGCATCCGCCACGCCAAACCGGATCGGGATTTCGTCCAAAAACAGCACCTCACCCGAGGCTTGCCCCGAGGCCATCAGATATTCTCCCGCGCAGAACACCAGCTCATACACCCCGGCCGTCAACGCCTTACCCTCCAACATCGGCGCATCGGTGCGGCCATCGGCATTGGTCACGGTTTCCGCGATCTTATTGTGGCTTAAGCCGTTGATCCGATACAGCATGATCTTCACCCCGGCCGCAGGCTTGCCCTTGGCCGTATCCAGCACATGCGTGGTCAACTTGCCCATCTTCGCCCCCATTTTGTGCCAGCCTACCCCAGCTTGCCCGCCGCCGCAGCCCCTGCCAAGCCGCAAAACTCCTTTCGGGATTATTTGATAAACCCGCGTCGATATTCGATATAGTCTAAGCCAAACAGGAGTCTGCCATGCCCCGCTACCCCCGCGATTTCCGAGGCTATGGCCCAGACGCCCCCGATGCCGCTTGGCCAAATGGCGCAAAAATCGCGATATCCTTGGTGCTGAACTACGAAGAAGGCGGCGAGAACAACATCCTGCACGGTGATGGTCACTGCGAGGCGTTTCTGTCTGACATCGCAGGGGCTGCGCCTTGGCCGGGTCAGCGCCACTGGAACATGGAATCGATCTACGATTACGGCGCGCGCGCCGGCTTCTGGCGACTGCACCGGCTGTTCACCGGCATGGATATTCCGGTGACGATCTACGGCGTCTCCACCGCTTTGGCCCGCAATCCCGAACAAGTCGCCGCGATGAAATCCGCCGGCTGGGAGATCGCCAGCCACGGGCTGAAATGGGTCGATCACCGCGACATGCCCATCGACGAGGAACGCCGCCAAATCGCCGAGGCGATCCGCCTGCACACCGAAGTCGTGGGGGATGCCCCGCGCGGCTGGTACACCGGGCGCTGCTCGCTCAACACCGTCGATCTTACCGCCGAAACCGGTCAATTCGACTGGATATCCGACACCTATGACGACGATCTGCCCTACTGGCGCGAGGTGGGCGACCGCGATCAGCTGGTGATCCCCTACACGCTGGAAGCCAACGACATGCGCTTCGCCACGGCCCCCGGCTACATCGAGGGTCAGCAGTTTTTCCAATATCTGAAAGACAGCTTCGACGTGCTTTATGCCGAGGGCGAACAGGGCAAAGCGAAGATGTTTTCCATCGGCCTGCACTGCCGCCTGATCGGCCGTCCGGGTAAGATCGCAGGGCTCAAGCGCTTCCTCGACTATGCAAAATCCCATAATGACGTGTGGTTTCCCAAGCGCATTGAGATTGCCGAGCATTGGGCAAAAACCCATCCCCATAAGCGATTCGAGCGGCCATCGACGATGATCCGCGACCGCTTCATCGCCGCCTATGGGAGCATTTTCGAACATTCGCCGTGGATTGCCGACCGCGCCTTTGATCTGGAACTCGGCCCCGCGCATGATAGCGCCACAGGCCTGCACAATGCCCTCGCCCGTATGTTCCGCTCGGCCACCCCCGCCGAACGCCTCGGCGTTTTGCAAGCCCACCCCGACCTTGCAGGCAAACTCGCGGCCGCCAAAGCGCTGACCCCCGAGTCTAGCTCCGAGCAATCTTCGGCTGCGTTGGACGCCCTCACCGACGATGAACGCGCTGAATTTGAACGCCTAAACACCGCCTATGTCGCCAAACACGGCTTCCCCTTCATCATCGCCGTGCGCGACCATTCCAAAGCGCAAATCTTGCAAGCCTTTGAAACCCGCATCGCCAACGACACCAAAACCGAATTCAAAACCGCCTGCACCCAGGTCGAACGCATCGCTGAACTGCGCCTGAAGGACATCCTGCCATGAGCCCCTATTACACCCCCCCCGGTGGCCTGCCCGCCCAGACCACGCTGATGACGGGACGTGCGACGTTCACCAATGCCTATGCCTTCATCCCGAAAGGCTGCTTTTCCGACATCCTGACCAGTTGCCTGCCGGGCTGGCGGCAGACCAAACTCTGGCTGATCGCGCGCCCGATGTCAGGCTTTTCCGAAACCTTCAGCCAATATGTGATGGAGGTGCAACCGGGCGGCGGCTCTGACGCTCCCGACGCGGAAACTGGCGCCGAACATTTCCTGTTCATCACCGACGGCCTGATCACCCTGACCATCGACGGCATCGGCTATGAGCTGGACGCAGGCGGCTACGCCTTCATCCCGCCGGGGGCGACATGGCGCTTGCTTGCCGAAGGCAACGGGCCCGCCCGCTTCCACTGGCTTCGCAAACTCTATGAACCCGCCCCCGGCGTCGATATCCCGCCCGCCTTCGTGATCAACGAAAAAGACGTGAACCTTACCCTGATGCCTGACACCAACGGCGTCTGGGGCACCACGCGCTTCGTCGATCCGGCCGATGTGCGCTACGATGCCCATGTCAACATCGTCACGTTTCAGCCGGGCGGCGTGATTCCGTTTGAAGAAACCCATGTGATGGAGCACGGGCTTTACGTGCTGGAAGGCAAAGCCGTCTACAAACTCAACCAGGATTGGGTCGAGGTCGAGGCTGGTGATTTCATGTGGCTGCGCGCCTATTGCCCGCAAGCCTGCTACGCCGCAGGCCCCGGCCCGTTCCGCTATCTGCTCTACAAAGACGTCAACCGCCACGCCAATTTGCGCGGCCCCGGAGCCTACCGCCCCAGCCGCTAAATCTATCTAAAACTTATCTAAAATTTGCGTTCATCTGTTCCTAAATATCCCACGGGGAGCGCGAGGGGTGTGAAACCCCTCGTTTCGCCATAAGCCCAAGGCACACCATGCAGCCGATCCACCCCGAACCCCTCACGCCCGCAGTCTTCGCCCGCTTCGGCGATGTGCTGGACGCCACGGGCGATTTCCGCCTGATCAACGACGGCCTCTGCCAGCGCCACCACGACCGCGCACGTCTCGACTTCGCCCCCGAAATCAGCCTGCAAAACCGCCCCGGCCTGTCGATCTTCAACGCCACGCCGCGTGCCTTGCCCTACATATTCGACCTGATCGAGCGTCACCCCGAAGGCTGCCAAGCCTTCATCCCAATGACGCAAAACCCCTTCCTCGTCATAGTAGCATCCAGCCCCAACGACAAACCCCGCGCCTTCCTGACCAATGGCGCGCAAGCCATCAACCTGCATCGCGGCACCTGGCACGGCGTGCTCACCCCGCTGCACGCCCCCGGCCTGTTTGCCGTTGTTGACCGCATCGGCACCTCGGCCAATCTAGAGGAATACCGCTACCCGCAGCCTTGGGTGGTGCTAGCCGTCTGACTTCGGTTCAAACGCCCGCGTGAACCGTTCGCCATTAAAGGTGTGCGTGCAGCAAGTGCAAAACGGCACCATATCGTCAAGACCCAGCGCGGGGGCGACCTTCTCCAACAGGTTCTCGGCATTTACGCGCAAGCCGCTCCAGTAGCTGCTTTCCCCGCTCCGAAAGAAATCGCGCTCCTGATCTTCCCGCAGCGCCACCATGCGGAAAATAGGCTCCGCCCGATCCAACCGTGCCACCGCTTCGGAATGGACAGCATCCCAATCCCGCCCGATCTTTGACAGCAGAAAGCGATACAGCGGCGTGTAATCCAGCCCGTTGCGCCCATCAGGATGCATCGAGCCGCGCATGGGTTCATTCTGTGCCGCCTCTTTGGTGTTGCGGTCCCACCGCGCCCGACCACTATTCACCCTTGCGTGCTTCACATGATGCGTCCGCGTATTTACCTTGCGATACAGCGGCTGTTTCTGCCCGCCCCGCATCACCTACAGCTTAATATCATAGGTCACCCATTTCGCCTTCTCGGCCACCCGGTCATATAACCCCCGCGCGCGGTAATTGTCCTCGGCGGTGATCCAGCGGATCAGCGACCAACCCCGCGTCCGCCCGACATCCGCCACGCCTGCCACCAAAGCCTCCGCCGCGCCCGAGCCCCGCGCTTCCGGCCCGACAAACAGATCGTCGAGAAACCCGCCGATAGTCGCCGACAATGGCCGCGCAAAGCTGCGGTAATGCGCGATCCCCACCACCACGCCATCCGTCTCCGCCACCAAGCCCTCGGTGCCATGCGCAGGGTCCATCAGCCAACCCCAGACCCGCGCCCGCATCTCCTCGGTCTGCGTCACGCCATAAAACGCCGCATAGCCAGCATAAAGCCGCTGCCAAGCCGCAAGATCAGCCGCCGCCACTGCCCGAACAATCATTGCGTTTCCCCCATCCGATGTCGCCTCCAGCCTAGCCAAGCCGGGGCATCCCCGCTAGTCTGCAGCGATGAAATTGCTCAGCTATAACATCCAATACGGCTTTGGCGCCGACGGCCAATATGACCTCACCCGCGCCGCAAAAGTCATCGGCGGCGCCGATATCATCGCCCTGCAAGAGGTCGAGCGTCACTGGTCGCGCACGGGTCACGACGACCAGCCCGCGATCCTGGAACGGCTGTTGCCGAACTACTACACCGCCTACGGACCCGGCTTTGACATGGACGCCTCATCCACCGACGGCACGCGCGTGATCAACCGCCGCCGCCAGTTCGGCACCATGATCCTGTCGCGCTGGCCGATCCTGTGGACCCGCCTGCACCTGCTGCCAATGCGCCGGATGCTGACCCCGCTTAATACCCAAAACCCGGCGCTTGAGGCGCTGATCCTCACCCCGCTCGGCCCGATCCGCGTGATCTCATTGCACCTCGCCCATGTCGGCAGCGAAGAACGCCTCGCGCAGATCGACCACCTGCTGCATCTGCACGCCCAAACCGCGCGCAGCGGCCCGCCATGGAGCGGCACCGACGACGAGCCATCGCGCAACTGGACCGAATCCCAGCCCGAGCCGCCCTGTCCGCAAACCGCGATCTGGCTGGGCGATTTCAACTGCGAACCCGAAAGCCGCGAGCACGCCCGGATCACCGGAGCCACCCCCTACCACCCCGGCGCGCTTTATGCCGATGGCTTCACCAACGCCGTCGCCCATCTGGGGCAAACCCTGCACACGCATGAGAAAATCATCGCCGGGGCAACCCGCCTGCGCCAGTTGGACCATTGCTTTGTGACGGGCGACCTCGTGCCGCATCTGCGCCGTGCATGGACCGATAACGCCGAAATCGCCTCCGACCATCACCCGCTTTGGGTGGAACTTGGCGCGGCGGGGTGAACCCCGCCCTACGCCTTGTTCAAAACGACGTCGGATAACCGGTAGGGCGGGGTTCACCCCGCCGCGCGTTACACCCGCGCCAAAACGCCCTCAAATGCCGCCAAAAACGTATCAACATTGGCTTTTGAGAACACCAGCGGTGGCCTGATCTTCAAAACATTCGATCTTGACCCAGTGGCCGAGATTAACACCCGCGCCGCGCGCAAGCCATTGACGATCCGCCCGGTTTTCGCAGCATCAGCCGCCAGCGGCCCGCCAGAGACAATCTCTTGCCCCAAAAACAACCCCGCCGCCCGCAACGGCCCAAGGCAATCAAACCGCGCCGCCAACCCGCGCAGACCATCGGCGAAGTAACCGCCCACCAGCCGCGCATTCTCCTGCAAGCCTTCGGACTCGATCACCTCCAGCACCGCCATCGCTGTTGCCGCCGCCACCGCATTGCCGCCGAAGGTGTTGAAATACCGGGCTTTTGCACCGAATGCCGCGATCACCTCTGGCCGCATCACCAGCCCCGCCACCGGATAGCCATTGCCCATCGGCTTGCCCAAACTGACCAGATCGGGCACCACGCCATGGCGCTGAAACCCCCACATCGTCTCGCCACAGCGGCCAAATCCCGGCTGCACCTCGTCGGCGATAAACACCCCACCCGCCGCCCGAATGGCCGCCACAGCCGGAGCCAAAAACCCCGCAGGTCCCTCAAACACCCCATCCGACGAGAAAATCGTATCGACAATCAGCCCCGCAGGCTTGATGCCATGCCGCAGCATATCGTCAATCGCGGCTTGCACTTCCGCCGCAAAAGCCGCCGCCAAATCGCCCTGCATCCGCAACGGATCGGGCGCTGCCACCGTCCGCACATGCTCGCCCAAAGCCACGCCCTCGCCCAATGACGGGGACATCCCGGCAATCGCGTAAGTTACACCATGGTAAGCATTTTCCGTCACGATAAAGCCAGTGCCGCCAGTATGCACGCGGGCAATTCGAAACGCCAGATCATTGGCCTCTGACCCGGTGCAGGTGAACATCACATGGCTTAACTCAGCCGGAAACGTCGTCAACAACCGCTCGGCATAATCCAGCACGGTGTCGTGCAAATACCGCGTATGGCTGGAAAGAATCGCAGCCTGCTTCGCGGTTGCGGCCACCACGGCGGGGTGACAATGCCCCACCGAGGCCACATTATTATATGTATCCAAATAGGCGTTGCCCGCGCCATCATACAGCCAGACCCCCTCACCGCGCACCAGATGCACCGGGGTTTCATAGAACAACCGATAGGCGGGCCCCAAAGCCTTTGCCCTGCGCGCCACCAAAGCCTGATCGGCGGCGGACAAATCGCCTTTGCCCGCCACATAGGCGTTCACCATGGTTCCGTCGTTTTTCATAGGGCCTCCAAGGCGTTCATCAGGGCAGGGCGGTCAAGGTTGGCAAGCGCGGTTAAGCCTTCCCGTGCGGTGGCGACATTGCGCAGAATATAGGGCGCATTGTCCGGGTAACGCGCCGCACGGGCCGAGGCGATGGTGATCGTCGTCAGCATCCGTGTCGCCACCAGATCGGCGAACAGCAGCGTCTCAGCGGGCAAAAGTGGCAGCACCGCGTGATAGGCGTGGGCGAAGTTCAGCAGGCTTTCCAGCGGCTTAGCCGGATCAACGCAGTATGACGCCGCAACCGCCGCATCGCAGACGAGCGGCGTGCGCACCATATCGCCAAAATCCAGAACCCCAGCGATCTCATCAGGATTGTCAGTCGATATCAAAACGTTATGCGGGTTCAGATCGTTATGCACCACCTGCCAACGCAGCCCCGCCAACTGCGGCGCGATCGCGTCAAAGCGGTCCAGCGCCGCCCGCGCCAGCGCCTGCAAATCATCAGGCACCGCAGGCAGCATCGGGCGCAACGCGCTGGCCTGCTTGATATCCCATTGCAACACATAGCCCGCCGCCGGATGCGCAAACCCGGCCAGCCCAAGCGTCAACCGCGCCGCCATCCCAGCCATCGCACGGGCCTGCGCCGGGCTGCGCGGCGTCAGATGCTGCGGCACCCCCTCCAGATAGGTCAGCAGGCGCAAGGTGCCGTGCGGCGTCATAACCTCGGTCGCCCCGCTGGTGGTGCGGATCACCTTTGGCACTGGCAGGTTTGATGCCTCCAGATGCAGCAGCGCCTTGGTCTGCAAATCCGTGACTTCCGCAGGCTCGGCGGGGTTGGCGAGTTTCAGCACATAGGCCTGCTCCGGCCCTTGATCTGTGGCGGCGATGCGAAAGTTCAGATCGCGTTCCGAGGTCAGCCGCTTCAGGGCGCCCGTCACGCCAAAATGCACGCGCGCAAGATTTGCGGCGTCGGCATCGGAGAGCGTTGGAGGGTCAGACGAGAGCAACTCGCCCAAGCGCGTATCGGTCATGGCAATCCCGGTTCTGATCGGGTGCATCAGGCCTTCAAGGTGGCGAAGTGTCAAGCGCTGCGGCACAGTTTTGATCGGGCAGGCCAGCGACGCAGAGCTTAACAAATCCTTAAAGCCATAGGTCTAACCCTTTAAAAACATATAAACCGCCGCTCTGTCCACACGTGGACACAGCCTGATCCACAGCAAATCCCTTGCCCCGCGCCCGCCATGCTCTAGGTTGCGGGACAACAAAGGAACCCCGATGCCCCCCGTCCTGATCACAGCCCACGGCCAACCCTCCAACCCCGCCATCGCTGCGGCTGAACTGGCCGATCTGGCCGCCAAAGTGGCGCAATTCCTGCCCGGTCAAGCCATATCCTCCGCCACCCTTGCCGAACCCGAGGCCCTCAGCGAAGCCATCGCCAAACTCGGGCCCGGCGGCCTGCTGTTCCCGCTTTTCATGGCCGGAGGCTGGTTCACCCGCATCCACCTCCCCGCCCGCCTGACCGCCGCAGGGGCGCAAGGTTGGCAAATCTTGGAACCACTGGGTTGCCTCACCACCCTGCATAACCTCGTCGTGAAGGTGGCACACGAAGCCCTGCAAATCCGCCAAGGCCCTGTCCTGCTCGCCGCGCACGGCTCCTCCAAAACCTTGGTCCCCTCAGATATCGCCGTCCATGTCGCCGCCAAAATCCACGCGGAACTCGGCTGCGAGGTACATGTCGCGTTCATCGACCAAACCCCACAGCTGAAAGACCTCCCCACGCTTGGAGATCACGCGATCTGCCTGCCGTTTTTCGCAGCCTCTGGCGGCCATGTCACCACCGATATCCCCGCAGCCCTGAAGCAATCAGGTTTCAGCGGAACCCTGCTGCCCGCCCTCGGCCTGCGCCAAGAAATCCCCGCCCTGATCGCCGAAGCCATCCGTGCCGCCAGCCCGGTTTGTGTGCAGGAGTGTCGGTATAAGCGCGGCTAGAATTGCCCCCTTTGCAGAACAAAGCAGCCTCCGGCGGGGATATTTGAGCAGAGAGGATGACCCTGCCGCCAATCATTTCACATTGGCTTAAATACTCCCGCGCGGCGCGCAGCCGACCTCTCAGCCCTCAGACCGTATGCAGATAGAGATCGAAATCCACTTCCGATACCGTCCGCATCACCCGCGCATATTCTGCCGCTTTGATTGCTGTGAAGGTGCGGTGCATATCCTCGCCCAAAGCGTCCTTCAGGAACGTCGAGGCCTTCGCAGCCTCAATCGCCGAGCGCCAATCGACCGGAATCGGCGGGGCGTCTGACGCATCGGTGTAACCGTTGCCGGTGGTTTCCGGCCCCGGGTCCATCTTGTTCGCCATGCCATGCCGCACCCCGGCCAACACGGTGGCCGCCACCAGATACGCACTGGCATCCACCCCGGCCGGACGATGTTCAATGCGGCGCGCGCGGATATCGCCCGCAGGGATGCGCAGCGCGACCGAGCGGTTGTTCACCCCCCAAGTCGGCGACACCGGCGCGTAAGAATTTGAGGCAAACCGCCGCCATGAATTGGCGTGCGGCGCGAACACCAGCATCGACTCGGCCATTGTGGCACGCAAACCGCCAATCGCGTGCAGGATCGCGTCGTTATACTGGCCCTCGACCGCCTCGATGAAGATATTCTTGCCCGCATCATTCAGCATTGAGACGTGGAAATGCATCCCCGACCCGGCGTAATCCTCGTTCGGTTTCGCCATGAAACAGGCGGTCACGCCGTGCTGGCGGGCGTGATAGCGCACCATCCGCTTCAGCCGCACCAGATCATCCGCCGCCTGCATCACGTCTTCACGGTAGTGCAGCGTCAACTCGTACTGCCCCGGCGCAAATTCGGAAATCAGCGTTTCCGCCTTGATCCCGGCCTTCGCCGCATCGGCGTAAACATCGTTGAACAGCGGCAACATGCCGTGCAGTTGATCGACCGAATACACGTCGGTTTTGGAGTTGCGCCGCCCGTCCAGCACGTCGCGGGCGGGCACCATTTTGCCATCCGGGCCGCGCTCATTCGCCAACAGGAAGAATTCCAACTCGAATGCGCCCGCTGGGTGCAGACCCTCGGTGGCCAAGGCATCGACTTGGCGTTGCAACGCGTGGCGGGGGTCCGACGACATCGGCGAGCCGTCAAGGTTATAGACGCACATCAGCACTTCGCCACGCGGTGGTTTGGTGGCATGGATCGGGCGCAGGGTTCCCGGCAGCGGCCAAGCCCGTCGATCTCCATCGCCCTGATCCCAGATCAGCCCGGTTTCATGCACATCTTCGCCGCAGATATCCAATCCCAAGATCGAAATCGGCAAATGCCGCCCGGATTTGAACATGCCGAGCAATTCGTGTCGGCGGATGATCTTGCCACGGCCAATGCCATTGGCGTCGTGCAGTACGATGTCAAGCGCCTCAATGTCGGGATGGGCATCCAGAAAGGCCTCGGCCTCGGCAACGCTGGAACCAGAAGGGCTGTGCATATCGGTCATGGGCATCTCAAAATAACTCAGACAAGGTTTCGTCGAAGGCGGCGATCAGGCGATCGACCTGACGTTTCTGGGTGGCGGGGCTGATCAGCATCATGTTGTGGAAGGGTGCGATCAGGCAGCCCCGGTTCAGGAGGGCAACATGCAGCGCGGATTCCACGGATGGCTGATGCGCCAGCGCGGCCTCGGTGCCGTTGTGCAACGGGCCGGGGGCGCAGATGAACTCCACCCGCGCGCCAACCCGCACCACATGCCATGGCGCTTTGTGGCGGGCGATGGATTTGCCCAGACCCTGCGCCAGACGGTGTGCGAGGCTTTCCATATGGGCATAGTTTTTCGCCGTCATCACGTCCGAAAGCGTGGCTTTCAGACAGGCGAACTGCATCGGATTGGCCGAAAGCGTGGTGCCCATACCGGAATGTCCCGGCGCGCGGGCGGCATTGGCGGCCTCATAGCGGGCAGCAGTTTCCGGGGTGAGGCCCCAGACAGCGGTGGGCATCCCGCCCGCCACACACTTGCCGACAACAAAGATATCGGGCGTCAGGCCATAGACGCCCGTGTAGCCGCCCAAACCGCTGGAGATCGTATGAGTCTCGTCGATCATCAACAGCGCGCCGTATTTCAGCGACAAAGCGCGCAAACCGTCATGAAAGCCGGTGTCGGGGAGGACCATGCAAGAGTTGGTCATCACCGGCTCGGTCAGGATTGCGGCGACATCGCCCTTGGAAAGGGCTGCTTCCACTCCGGCCAAGTCATTGAATTCGCATGCCACAGCGCCGAGCGTCAGGTCGGCCACTTGCCCCATCAGCCCCTCGCGGTTCTGCGTCACACCGTTGGAAAGCTCGACCATCGTGTCATCGACAGTGCCGTGATAGCAGCCGTTGAACACCAGAATTTTCGCGCGGCCCGTGATGGCGCGGGCGACCCTTATGGCGAAACGGTTGGCATCGGTGGCGGTGGTGGCGATCTGCCAGCGGAAATTTCCGAAACGCGTCGTCAACAGCCGGCCGGCGTCCAAAGCATCCTCGGAGGGTAGCATATAGGTCAGCCCGCGCGAAGCCTGACGGCGGATGGCTTTGGCGACGGGGGCAGGCGAGTGGCCGAACATGCTGCCGGTGTCGCCAAGACAAAAATCGTCGATCTCATAGCCGTCGATATCAGTGATCCGCGCGCCCTTGGCCTTTGTAATCAATGGCAAATGCGGCATCGGCCAGTCTTTCATCCAATGCAAAGGCACGCCGTCAAGGAAAGCATCCGCGCCCTGATCCAGCGCCGCGCGGGCCTTCGGGCGACCTTGCGCAAAACGTTTGGCTTCACGGGCGCGCAGCTTTTCCAGACGGTCTGGGTGAATTCCGGCGATCAGAGACTCGGACATCAGGGGGCACCTTTCAGGACTTATTGCCTTATGCCAAATAATTTGATCAAAAGAAAGGGGCGCAACAGCTGCGCCCCGAAATCGGAATTCGCGCGAATTCCGTCTACGATTTCCGCTGCGGAAATCGGCTACCTTGCCACCCGCACCTCGATCATCCTTGGACCGTTGTGTGGTTGGATCAGCGCAGCGTGCAGCGCTTCTGGGTCCAACGCCACGCTCGCAAACGGCAGATCGCAGGCCGCAGCAAACGGTTCCATGTTCAGGGGCGAAGGCGAACACCCGATCACCTCGGTATTCGCGCCGCGCATGGCATCGGCGATCTCGCCAAACGCCGCGTTGTTCCACACGATAAAGGTGATCGGCAAACGCTCATCCACCGCCGTACGCAATTCACCGGGGCTGAATTGCAAGCCGCCGTCGCCGATCAGGCAGACCACCTCCGCCCCCGGTGCCGCCAAAGCCGCCCCCACCGCAGCCCCCGGCCCATAGCCCAAGGCGCCAAAACCCGTGGCTGCATTGAAAAACCCACCCGCGCGGTCGTGGTCGTAATAAAGGTTCGCGGCATAGATCGCTTGGGTGCTATCGCCCACGATCAGTGCCCCCGGCATGGCAGAACGAATGGTTTCCACCATTTCCAACCGGCCCGGCATCAGCACATCCAGCTCGCCAAGTTCAGCGCGCGCCGACACCCGAGCTTTCTCAGCCCTCGCCACGCCGTCCGTCTTCTTCTGCGACACCAGCGGCAACAGCCCCACCATCACCGCGCCCGCATCGCCGTGCAGGGCCACCGCTGCCTTGTGCCGCCCCAACTGCTTGGCGCAAATATCCACCCGGATCATCCCCGACAGATCGGGGAAATGACCACGCACATACATGTCATAATCGGTCGGGCCAAATTCGGTGCCAATCGCCAGCACCTGATCTGCCGCCGCGATCAAAGCACGCGGCGCATCCAAGCTGGGCGAGGCGGGCACCACCAACGGATGCCGATACATCATCCCGCGCGCGTTCACCGTCTGCACAACCGGAGCGTCCAGCTTGTCGGCCAAGGCCTGCAACGCCGCCTCTTGCCCGCGCGCCCCGCCGCCTGCCAAAATCACCACGCGAGACGCCGCGTTCAACTTCGCCACCGCCGCCGAAAGATCCGGCACTGCCGCTATGGGCAAATCCGCAGGTGGCGCTAAAGCGTAACAGTCCAGCGGCATCACATCGGTCGGCACCTCGATATGCACAGGCCCCGGACGCCCGGTCGCCATGGTGGCGAATGCCCAGTCTAAAACCTCACCCACCTCTGACGCATCCCTGATCTGCCGTGTCGGGCACAAGGGCCGCACCATCGCCGCCTGATCCGGCAACTCGTGCAACAGCCCCAGACCCAAGCCCAGTGAATCGCGACGGTTCACCCCGGAAATCACCAGCATCGGCACCGAGTCCGCCGCCGCTTGCCCCATCGCGGTCAAGGCGTTCAAAATCCCCGGCCCTGTGATCACCAAGGCCACCCCCGGCTTGCCCGAGACCCGCGCATAGCCATCGGCCATAAAGGCGCAGCCTTGTTCGTGCCGCGCCGTCACATGGCGGATCGAACTGCCCGACAGCCCGCGATACATCTCAACGGTATGCACGCCGGGGATGCCGAAGATTACCTCAACCCCGCGCGCCGCCAAGCCTTCAACCAAACGCTCACCAACCGTCTTCATGCCGCCATTCCCTGCTTCAGCGCCGCATAGCGTGCGATCCGCTTGCACGCCTCAATCACCAAAGCATCCTCTTGCGTCAGACTGATCCTGATCCAACCCGCCAGTGCCGCACCGAAACTTTCGCCCGGCATCACAGCGACACCTTCATCGGCGAGCAACCCCAGTGCAAAACACTCACCGCTGAGCCCCGTGGCATTGACATTCACCACAGTGAACATCCCGGCATCGGGCTTATGCACAGATAACCCATTCACCCCGTTCAGATTTTCATAAATCAACGCGGCACGGCCTGCGAAGCGCGTCGCCATCCCATGGGCCACTTCCGAAGGCACCGAGACTGCCAAAGCCGTCATATCCGCGATGAACGGTTGGTTGCCGAACAACATGGTTTCCGCCACCGGCAAAAGCTTCGCCGAGAACTCCTCTGGCCCGACGCACCAACCTGAGCGGAACCCCGGTGCCGCGTGCGATTTCGAGATTGACGACGCCACCACCACCCGATCTGCCAGATCAGCATTGTCCAACGGCGAGGCAAATACCCCACCCGCAAACACCAATTCCTCATAAACCTCGTCGCTCAGCATCCATAGATCATGCTGTTTCGCCAAAGCCCCCAAGGCCGCAATATCCGCAGCCGTCAGAATAGCCCCGGTCGGATTATGCGGTGTGTTCAGAAAAATCATCCGGCTGCGCGGAGTGATCCGTGCGGCCACATCCGCCGCCTGCATCCGAAAGCCATACTCGGGCCTGAGCGGCACTGGCACCGCGACAGCGCCGGTCGCGGCAATCAACCCCTCATAGGTCGCATACAAAGGATCGCCGACCAGCACCTCATCGCCCGGCCCGGTCAGCGTCAACAGCACCGCATAAAGCGAGGTCTGCGTGCCGGGCAGGCAGGCGATTTGCTCAGGTGAAATCGCGCGGCCTGTGCGCGCCGAATAGCGCGCGGCCAATGCCTCAAGCAAGGCAGGCTCACCCCGGCCATTGGAATAGCCCAGACGTCCGGCATCCATCGACCGTTGCGCTTCCGCGATCAAGGTGGGCGGCGTCGCCACATCCGGCTCGCCAATCGTCAGTTGAATCACCGGAAGACCCTGCGCCTGCATGGCTTTAGCGCGGGCGTGAATTTCCCATTTCGCGCCGCCCAGATGGGCAAGGCGTTCGGTGATGGCGGCGTATTTCATGGCAAGGTCCGATCTGGCTGATAAGCAGCAACAAGGTCAATATTCAGAATGGCACCAACCGACGTCAGTGCTATGGCGGGGATTTCGCCAAGCTCGAAAGCTTCGGGCAGGATCGAGCCTTCCAGCCACAACCCGTCAATCACTCCATTGCAGGCGATGGCGTCGCGGCGCAGCTGTGCGTCGCCGACAGAACGGGCCAGGGCGGCAATCAGCCCCTGCAGCATGTTGCGAAACGCCAGATAGTTCGCGGTGTGGATGTTGCGCATCGCGGGATTGCTGCGCACATCATGCACGAACGCCGCCCATAGCCCTACCGCCACCGGGTCCGCCACCGGAGGACTGACCGATGCCACCACGAAATTCGCCAGCCGGGCCGTGGCGTCATCCGGCCCACCCTGCAGCACCGCCGCCGAATCCACGATCATTTGCTCCATCAACCGATGATAAGCGACGCGGGTAAGGTCTTCTTTCGAGGTGAAATAATGCCGGATCAACCCCGGCGTAACGCCCGCACGGTCGGCAATCGCCCGCACCGTTGCCGCATGAAGCCCGCCTTCCGCAACCAGATCAAGCGCTGCTGCGATCAAATCCTCGCGGCGACGTTCTTCACTTTCCCGGCGGTAAGGGCGGCGGTCTGCCATCGTGAGCCATTCTTGTTATACGATTGTGTAATTCAGCCTTAATATGAGGCGGAGTTGGCGGTGTTGCAAGTGTTACGGAAAGTTCTGCTGGTTCGTGCGCAAACACCTGTACCGCGCACAAGCATCAATCTAGCGCAAATTGGCCTGACCACAAAGCGGGGAAATTTGAGGTGTAGTCAGTGCGGTAGCGTCCGATTGTGGTGCATCAAGGCTTCTGCAGAGCCCGCGACATCCTTGTGGATGATCACATCGGTCTGCGGATAGGCCTGCAAAATCGCGCGCCGCAACGCCGCCCCAATCGCGTGGGCGTCGCGCAAAGACTGCTCGCCATCCAACTCGATATGCAGGTTGACGAAGACCTTGCTGCCCGCCATCCGGGTTTTCAGATCATGATGCCCACGCACTCCCGGCCAAGTGTCCGCCATTGCTGCGATGGCTGTGACAATCGCAGGATCTGCGGTGCGATCCATCAGCGCATCAAACGCGCCCTTGCCGATCCGCACCGCCCCCACCGCCATAATCGCCGCCGCCGTCAGCGCCACCACCGAATCGATGCTGCCCAGCCCAAAGCTTTTCGAGGCCCAAAGCGAGATGATCGCCCCGATATTCGGCAGCAGATCGCCCATGTAGTGCAAGCGGTCCGCCGCCACCACCCGGCTGCCGGTGCGCTTGGCGACCCGGCCCTGCCACCACACCAGCGCCACAGTCAGCGCCACCGAGACACCCATCACCAGCATCCCCTCGCCTTCGCCGACCAGATGCGGCTGGGCTGGCCCCAAAAGCCGCGCCACCGCCGCCCAAGTGATCACCCCCGCCGAGATCAGCACGAAAAACGCCTGCCCCAACGCCGCCAGATCCTCGGCTGAACTATGGCCAAAGGCATGATCGTCGTCCGCAGGCTTGGCGGCATAAATCAGCGCCGCCATTGCGCCCAAAGACACCATCAGATCCATCGCGCTGTCCGCCAGCGAGGCCGCGACCGACAGCGACCCTGTGGTGCCATAGGCCCAAAGCTTCAGCCCCACCATCACCCCGGCAATCGCCACCGAAGCAAGCCCCGCCGACAGATTCAACTTCATGCTGTCGGATGTGCTCATCTTCCGCTCCATAAACCCGGACCCGCGCCCTAAACCCCAGAGCGTCGCGCTGCAAGGCTATTAGTCGATCACCTCACCCGGATCGACACCCCAAAGCGCTGTTTTCAAGATCCAGCCCTTCTCGCCGCCCGCATTCACCCGGCACCAATCTGTGTTACATTCCAACAGCTTAGCAATCACACCCAATTCCGCCTGAAACGACACCCGCGCCTGCCCGTCCGGGCTGTCGCGAAATTGCGCCATATCCTGCGTCACCAGCACAGACCTTGACCCCGACAACAGGTTGAACTGCATCCAGCCCCCCATGCCCTGATAATCCTCCACCCGCCGCCAGCGGTCATATTCCGCCGTAATCCGCAACGGCATGCCGGCGGTGGTGAACACCCAATCGATCCGATGCGTCATCCCCGGCCCGCGCCGCACATTGCCCTCGCGCCCCTTCAGGCTGACATAACGCGGCAAGGCCAAGTTGGTTACCGGGCCTTTATGCGGATCGCGCGGAGCTTTATCATCCGGGGCGGGCTCCATCGGCAGTTCTTCCTGTGCCTGCGCGCGCCCAAGCCCCAGACTTTCGCCCAGCAAAGCCGCCGCCATACCCGCCAAAAACTGCTTCCTGTTCATCCCGCCGCGCCCCAAATACAGACGGGGGCTTGTGCCTTGCCCCGCTTCCCGCCACTTTGCCAAAGAATACGCTGATTTGGAAGTGCAGGGAGGCCTTCATGCCCGCAACACGCTTAAACGTTGTCGTGACGCGACGATTGCCAGAAGCCGTCGAGACCAGGATGAAGGAATTGTTCGATGTCGAGTTGCGCGACCCCGACACGCCGATGAGCCGCGAAGACCTAAGCGCCGCCATGCGCCGCTGCGATGTGCTGGTGCCAACGATCACCGATCAGATTGATGCTGGCCTGATCGCGCAGGCGGGTGACAAGCTGAAACTGATCGCCAACTACGGCTCGGGCGTCGATCATATTGATGTCGCCACCGCACGACAGCGTGGAATTTTGGTCTCCAACACCCCCGGCACTGTCACCGACGATACCGCCGATATGACGCTTGCGCTGATGCTGTCGGTCACCCGCCGCATCCCCGAAGGTCTGGCCGAAATGCAGGCGGGCAAATGGCAGGGCTGGTCGCCGATGGCGCATCTGGGCGGTCGGATGGGCGGCCGCCGTTTGGGTATCTTGGGGATGGGCCGCATTGGCCAAGCCGTAGCCCGCCGTGCCCGCGCCTTTGGCATGCAGGTGCATTATCACAATCGCAAGCGTGTGCGCCCCGATATCGAGGCAGAGTTAGAGGCGACCTATTGGGAAAGCCTGGATCAGATGATCGCCCGCATGGACATCATCTCGGTGAACTGCCCGCACACGCCCTCGACCTTCCACCTGCTGAACGCGCGTCGGCTGAAACTGTTGAAACCGACGGCAGTGATCATCAACACCTCACGCGGTGAGGTGATCGACGAAAACGCCCTCGCCCGTGGCCTGAAAGCAGGCGAGATCGGCGGTGCGGGCCTTGATGTCTACGAACACGGGGCTGAGATCAACCCCACCCTGCGCAGCCTGCCCAACGTCGTCCTGCTGCCGCACATGGGATCGGCGACAGTTGAGGGCCGCATCGAGATGGGCGAAAAGGTCATCATCAACATTAAAACCTTCGCCGACGGCCACCGCCCGCCGGATCAGGTTGTGCCGGGGATGTTATGATCATGCTGCGCCTTGCAACTCTGCTGACGCTTGCCGCCAGCCCCGCGCTTGCCATGCTGTCGCCGTTTTATGACAGCGCCGAAAAGATCACCACGATCCTGCAAGACGCCGCCGTTGCAGATGCGCTGCGTCAGGCTCCAATCGGTGCGATCAGCAACACGGGCAGTTTCCCCGATGGTGCCGATGAATGGACGGTGCGCACGCAAGAGTGCGATCTTGTGCTGAAGTTGATCGGCAAGCCGCCCGGTATGGCGGGCAAAGCCACATATAGCGTCGAAATCACCTCACCTTGCCCCTGAGGTGGTGGTTACAAAGCGGCTTTTGGGCTGAACAGATGGCATTGGCTCTGAACGTTGGGTTGAAATACACCCGGTCAGCCCTTACCTAGCGCGCAACAACAACACGCAAACCGGGACGGTCATGGAAATATTCACTTATCCGGGCTTTATCGCCCTGCTTCAGGTCATGGGGATTGACCTTGTCCTCGCGGGCGACAATGCCATCGTGATCGGTCTTGCTGCGGCTGGCCTGCCGAAAGATCAGCGCAACAAGGCCATTCTGGTTGGCATCATTGCCGCCACCGTGATGCGGATCGGTTTTGCTCTGATCACCACGCATCTGCTGGCGATTGTCGGGCTGTTGCTGGCCGGGGGCATCCTGCTGCTTTGGGTCTGCTGGAAGATGTGGCGCGAGCTGCAAGCGGGCCACGGCAGCGACAATATGGCCGAGGAATCGCTGACCGACAGCGATCTGAACGCCGATGGCACCGTCGCAGGTGGAGCACCCCGCAAGACTTTCGCGCAAGCCGCTTGGCAGATCGTCATTGCCGATATCTCGATGAGCCTTGATAACGTGCTGGCCGTCGCAGGAGCCGCGCGCGAACATCCGACCGTGCTGGTGATCGGCCTTGTGATGTCGATCGCCCTGATGGGTCTTGCCGCCACATTCATCGCGCGTTTGCTGAACAAGCACCGCTGGATCGCTTATGTTGGCTTGCTGATCATCGTCTATGTCGCCCTGAAAATGATGTGGGAAGGCTGGCACGAGGTGCAGCCTTTCGTGATGACCTATCTCGGCAAATAAGCGTCTGGGTATGATACAGAAAACCGCCCGTTCAGGGCGGTTTTCTGCTGGCAAAATGCGGTGAAGTGTTAAAAGTTCCTTAAGTTGAGTTTTTAACCCATTGATATTAAACAATCTGAAAACGGTCCCGAGTTGGGACCACCCTCAAAATCGCCCCGGTCGATACGGCGTCAAATCCAATTCCGGCTCCCGCCCGGCTATCAAAGCCGCCACCAACCGCGCCGTGATCGGGGCCAAAGTCAGCCCAATATGCCCGTGTCCGTAAGCATGGATAATCTCTGGCCCCGCCCCGGATGGCCCGATCACCGGCACCGAATCCGGCATCGAGGGCCGAAACCCCATCCACTCCCGATCAGGCTTGCCCAGATCAGGAAAGATCGCCCGCGCCCCCTCCACCAGCTTTTTGATCCGGTGTGGTGACGCAGGCGCCGTCAGCCCCCCCAACTCCACCGTCCCCGCCACCCGCAGCCGTCCCGTCATCGGACACAGATAAAACCCGCGCGCCGTCGGACAGACAGGCCGCGTCAGCCGGGGTGAGGCCATATCCCACTCCACATGATACCCCCGCTCAGTCTCCAGCGGCACGCGATCGCCAGCCTGCATTGCCAATCCTTTGGAATGTGCCCCCGCCGCGATGATCACCTTTCGCGCCCGCAACCGCAGGTCTGGCCCTTCGACCACGATGCCATCAAACTGCCGTGAGATCGAGCGCGCCTCGGCCTGCACAAAATCCGCCCGCTTGCAAACATGGGCCGCAAGGGTATGCACCATCAGCCCCGGATCGGACAGAAACACCGCCTTGGGAAAGAACGCCGCCCCACCCTCCACGGCAGGCAACCCCGGCTCCATCCCGGCCAGCACTTCAGGCGAGATCAACTCAACAGTGATCCCCTGCGTCCGCCGAAACGCCATATCTGCCTCGGCAGCTTTGAAGCCAGCGGTGGTTTCATAGAGATACAAACATCCCTTGTGCTGCATGATCGCAGCGCCGCCGATCCGATCCGCCAGCGCCTGCCAACTCGGGCAAGCATCCGCGACAAGTGCCGCAATCGCCGCCACATTGCGCCGGGTGGGTCCGGGCAAAGATTGCATAGCAAAGCGAGCCAGCCACGGCATCAGCGCGGGCAGGGCGGCGCGGCGGATGGCGAGGGGGGAGTTTTTATTGAGCAGCAAAGACGGCAGGTTGCGCAAAACATCCGGGCTGCCCACCGGCATCACCGCGTAATCGGCGATGGTGCCCGCATTGCCAAAGCTCGCGCCCATTCCCGGCTGGCTTGGATCGACCAGCACCACCTCGCGCCCCTCCGCCGTCAAAGCTTCGGCAATCGCAAGACCAACGACCCCCGCGCCAAGGATCGCGATATCGGTGGTGACGTGTTGGGTCATGCGGCTTCTCGTCTGAAAGGGTCGCTCATCGAGCCTGACGGCTCTCTTCGCTGGCGCGCGTCTCTAGCGAAGAGAGCCGTTAGGCTCGATGAGTGATTTGGTCACATGCAGGCTTCAAACAGCGCGCGGGTGTTCTCGCGCGTCATCGCCACCGGATTGCCGCCGCAGGACGGATCCTCCAGTGCCATTTCGGTCAGCATATCGAGATCGGGGTTGGTGACACCCAGCGCTGTCAGATTTTCCGGGATGTTCAGCATTTTGCGCAGATCCATCACAGCGGCCCGGAAGCCATCAAAGCCGCCTTTGATGCCAAGGTAAGCTGCGGCGGCGTTGATCCGCTCCTCAATAGCACGGCGATTCATATCCAGCACCATCGGCATCACCACGGCGTTGGTGGTGCCGTGATGGGTTCCATACACTGCGCCAATCGGGTGGCTCAGGCTATGGATCGCCCCCAGTCCCTTCTGGAACGCAGTCGCCCCCATCGCCGCCGCCGACATCATATGCGCCCGGGCATCAAGATCGTTCGGGTTGGCGTAGACTTTAGGCAGATTCTCAAACACCAAGCGCATGCCTTCCAAGGCAATGCCTTGGCTCATCGGGTGGTAAAACGGGCTCGAATACGCCTCAAGGCAATGCGCCAACGCGTCCATGCCGGTGCCTGCAGTGATGAATTTCGGCATCCCCACCGTCAGCGCCGGGTCGCAGATCACCACCACGGGCAGCAGTTTCGGGTGGAAGATGATCTTCTTCTTATGGGTGACTGAGTTGGTCAGAACGCCCGCGCGACCCACTTCCGAACCCGTTCCCGCCGTGGTCGGCACCGCGATGATCGGCGCGATTTTGCTGGCGTCGGCGCGGGTGTACCAGTCGTCGATATCCTCCAGATCCCAGACGCTTAGGTCTTTGCGCTGATGCGCCATCAGGGCGATCATCTTGCCAAGATCAAGCGCCGAGCCGCCACCAAAGCAGATCACCCCGTCATGGCCGGCCGCGAGGTAGACCTTGATGCCGTCGGCCATATTGGTCTCATTCGGGTTCGGATCGACTTCGGAAAATACTGCTGTGCCAAGGCCGTGGGCTTTTAGGACCGCCACGGCGTCGGCGGTGATCGGCAGGCTGGCGAGGGCCTTGTCGGTGACGAACAGTGGTTTCTTCACCCCGGCGCTCGCGCAATGCTCGGCCAGTTCGCTGATGCGGCCAACGCCGAATTTGATCGCGGTGGGGTAGGACCAGTTCCGGTTGGGAACGTTGTGGGTCATGGTTCAGACTTTCTTCAGATGGTAGGATTTCGGGCGGGTGACCGAGAGGAAACCCAAGTAGGAAAGCGAGCCGCCGCGTCCGGTGTCTTTGCAGCCGGTCCAGCACAAAGCCGGGTCAAGGTAATCGGCGCGGTTCATGAAGATCGTGCCGGTCTCGATCTGCGCGCCGAGGGCGGCGGCGGTGTCGTAATCTTCCGTCCAGATTGAGGCGGTCAGGCCATAGGGGCTGTCGTTCATCAGTTTGAGCGCCTCGGCATCGTCCTTGACCTTCATGATGCCAACGACCGGGCCGAAGCTTTCCTCCATCATCACCCGCATGGAATGATCCACGTTCACCAGTACTTGCGGGGCGAGATAGGCACCGCCATCATCCGCCGGGAACAGCGCGGGGTCGATCAGGGCTTTCGCACCTTGGGCCACAGCCTCGGCAATCTGGCCGCGCACCACGGCGGCGAAGCGTTTGTTCGCCATTGGGCCGAGGGTGGATTCTGCGTCAAACGGGTTGCCGAGTTTCAGGGTTTTCACCCAAGCGACGGCCTTTTCGACAAAGGCATCGTAGAGCGACTCGTGCACATAAATCCGCTCGATCCCGCAGCAGCACTGGCCCGCGTTGAACATCGCTCCATCCATCAGCGTATCGACGGCGGCGTCCAGGTTCGCATCGGCGCGGACATAGCCGGGATCTTTGCCGCCGAGTTCAAGGCCGAGGGGGGTGAAGGTGCCAGCAGCGGCGCGTTCAATCGCCTGACCGCCGCCGACCGAGCCGGTGAAGTTGACGAAATTGAAGGCGCGGCCCGCGATCAGGTGTTCGGTGCTGGCATGGTCTAGCACGACATTTTGGAACACGTCGGCAGGGATGCCAGCGGCGTGGAAGGCTTCGGCCAGACGCTCGCCCACCAGCATGGTTTGGCTCGCATGCTTCAAAACAACGGTGTTGCCTGCGATCAGGGCAGGCACAAGCGTGTTGATCGTGGTTAGATACGGGTAGTTCCAAGGGGCGACGATAAACGCCACGCCCAAGGCTTCGCGCGCAAGATAGCGGCGGAATTTGTCACTGTCTTCAACGGTTTGCGGGGCCAAAGTCGCTGCGGCAATCTCGGACATATATTCGGTGCGGGCGTTCACACCGCCAAATTCACCGCCAAAGCGGGTGGGGCGGCCCATTTGCCAGGCCAGTTCCTCGACGATTTTCGGCGCGTTGGCGTTCAGATTGGCGACACCGGCTTTGACCAGCGCAATGCGGTCGGCCAAGGTGCGCGCGGCCCAACCTTTTTGTGCGGCGCGGGCGAGGGCAACAGTGGCTTTGGCAGCCTCCAGCGTCAGCGGCGTGCGTTCGGCATAGACCGAGCCGTCCACCGGGGAGATAAGTTGAATGGGTTTCATCGTGTTGGTCCTTGGTAGGGCGGGGTTCACCCCGCCAATCGGTGAAGGCGGGGTGAACCCCGCCCTACATTACGCGCGTTCCAGCAAGCGCTGGATTTCAAAATCGGTCACCACGCGGTCGGTTTCCGAAATCTCCCATTGTGCGGCGTGATGGTAGTGGTCCACCACATCATCGCCAAACGCCTTGCGGTACATCGCCGAGGTGTTCAGCAAATCGGCAGCTTCGCGCAGGTTATGCGGGATTTCGCGCACATCGCCTGCGGCATACATATCGCCCTGCATTTCCGGCTCCAGCTCCAGCTTCTGTTCGATGCCGTCAAGGCCAGCGGCCAGTAGGGCGGCGCAGGTGAGGTAGGGGTTCACATCAGAGCCCGGAATGCGACATTCCACCCGGATCGCCTTGGTGTGCTCGCCACACACCCGGAAACCTGCGGTGCGATTGTCGGCGGACCAGACGGCTTTGGTGGGGGCAAACATCCCCACGGTGAAGCGTTTGTAGCTGTTGACGTAGGGGGCGAGGAACACCGTCATTTGCCGCGCATAGGCCAGTTGGCCTGCGATGTAGTGCTTCATCAACTGGCTCATGCCGTGCTTGTCTTTTTTGTCGTAGAACGCGGGCTTGCCGTCCAACGTCCACAAAGATTGGTGGCAATGCGAGGACGATCCAGCCTTGCGGTGATCGTATTTCGCCATGAAGGTCACCGACTTGCCCTTCGACCAAGCGATTTCCTTGATGCCGTGCTTGACGATGCTGTGGTTGTCGGCGGTGTCCAAAGCGTCGGAGTATTTATAGTTGACCTCCTCTTGCCCGGCGTCCGCCTCACCCTTGGAGTTCTCAATGGTGATGCCCGCGCCATACAGCCCGTTGCGCACGGCGCGCATCACGTCTTCTTCCTTGGTGGTCTGGAAGATGTGGTAATCCTCGTTATAGGCGCTGACGGGTTTGAGGCCGGCGAAATTGCTGTCACGCAGGGATTCGTAGCTGTTTTCAAACAGATAGAACTCCAACTCGGTCGCCATCATCGCATCGAACCCCATCGCACGGGCGCGTTCAACCTGTTTCTTTAGGATGTTGCGCGGCGCGTGCGGCACCGGGTTGTGGTGGTGATCCAAAGTATCGCCCAGCACCATCGCGGTGCCTTCCAGCCACGGCACCCGGCGCAGGGTGCTCATGTCTGTTTTCAGGATGTAGTCGCCATAGCCGGTTTGCCAGTTCGAGGATTTATAGCCCTGAACCGTGGTCATCTCCATATCGACGGCAAGGAGATAGTTGCAGCAATGCGTCTCCTCCCAGCCGCCATCTATGAAGAATTGCGCGTGAAAGCGCTTGCCCATCAGGCGGCCTTGCATGTCGATGCCAGCCACCAGAACGGTGTCAATTTCGCCAGCCTTCACGGCGGCTTTCAGGTCTGCGAGTGTCAAATTGCCGGGCATATCCGGGATCTCCAGTGATGTTTCCCCCATCTGATGTGGGGTCATGTGCATTTGGGGCCGAAACCCCGCCAAGAATCCATTAGCCGCGCGTCAACTGGCCTTCGCCTGCCGTTGGATTTCCACCAGCCCCATGTTCAGCACGGAGGCGAGTTGATCGGCCATCACCTCCGCCGCTTCCGGCGTGGCGATCAGGTCGTTGCGGATTTCCAGCATGGCGTTGGGCAACCCGTAAGGCGTCGCCTGCACGCGCAAGGTGTGGGTTACATCATCCGCCGCCGAATAGGGCGCGTTCAACTCGGCCTGTAACCCGGTCAGCTTGTGCGCGGCGCTCAAGATCGCCACCGACAGATGCGGGTCGGCATCATGGATCACACCAAATTCGACCCGGCGGAGTTTGCCGTGATAGATCGGGGTGAAGGAGTGGATGGTGATCACCACAGGCCGCAGCCCCAAGGCAATCCGCTTGGCGATCAGGCCATGCAGGCCGGTGGCCCATGGCAGATACACGGCTTCGGTCCGCGCCAAGCGCTCTGCGTCTGAGATCGTGGCATTGCCGGGAATGTCGTGGATTTCCGAGCGCGCGGGCATCGCCCCCGGCATATCCGGCGCGCGGTTGCAGTCGTAAACCAAACGGCTGATGGGCGCGTGGATCAGCACCGCATCCAAGCGCTGCGCGAGGCCGCGCGACACTGCCAAAGCACCGGGGTCCCAGGCTATATGTGCCATGCGCTGCGCAGGCGTCAGCCCCAGATCGCCCCACGCAGGCGGGATATGGTTACAAGCATGTTCGCAGACCAAAATGATCCGGCCTTGCGCCTCGACATTTTCGATCACCGGCAAAAACACTTCGGGTAGTGGCGCGGGCGCTTTGCGGGTCGCGTGCGTTTTGAGTTTCGCGGCATCGCGCATGGCGGCGAGTCATCTCCCAGATTTGGCTGAAGGCTCACCTTTTGCCGCAGTTCTGTCAAGAATGTTTCTTTCGGGGCGGCGCTGATACAATCTTTTCCAAACGCGGTGATCTGCGTTAGGCTGATCGCAATGCTGAGGGGAATGTGATGGATGCCAGACTGCCACTTGACGAGCAACTGCGCGCGGCTTTGCCTGATCTGACACGAGCCGAGCGACAGCTTGCCACCCATGTGCTGTCGCATTATCCGGTGGCGGCTTTGGGCTCGATCACCATTCTGGCGAAAGCGGCATCGGTGTCCACCCCAACCGTGGTGCGGCTGGCGCAAAAGCTGGGCTACAAGGGTTATCCCGATTTCCAAGCCGCGCTGCGGGGCGAGGTTGAGGCGATGCTGATCTCGCCCCTCGCCAAGCATGATCGCTGGGCGGGCGGGGTGCCCGATACCCATATCCTGAATCGCTTCGCCGATGCGGTGATGAGCAATCTGCAAGCCACCTTGGGCCAGATTGACCATGCTGAATTCGATGCCGCTGCCCGGTTGCTGGCTGATCCCGCACGGCATGTATTCGCGATGGGCGGGCGGATCACCCATTCGATGGCGGATTATTTTACCTCGCTGATGACGATTGTGCGGCCACAGGTGACGCTGTTGTCAGACAGTTCTTCAACTTGGCAGCCTGCGCTGCTGGATATGCGGCCAAGCGATGTGCTTTTGGTGTTCGACATCCGCCGCTACGAAAACGCAGTGCTGCAAGTGACGGAAATGGCAAAGGAACGTGGGGCGGAAATCGTGCTGATCACTGATCGCTGGATATCGCCTGCCTCGGCGCATGCGCGGCATACCCTCGCCTGCCATATTGAGGTACCTTCGGCGTGGGACAGCAATGTATCCCTGATGGTGCTGGTGGAAACTCTGCTGGCAGCGGTGCAAGACCTGACCTGGGATGTTACCGAAGGCCGGATGAAACGGCTGGAGGAACTGTATGCCCGCACAAGGTTCTTCCGCCGTCACCGCTAGAACCGCTAAGGGCATCCTCTGCGCTCAAATATCCTCGGGGTGAGGCGTGCCACGCCGAGGGGGTGAGCCCCCTGCACCCGGCTTACCCGCCCGCCGTAAGCGTTCAAAACCACTGCCGCCAGCAACACCGCTCCGCCGATGAGCGTGCCGCGCGATACCGTTTCATCCAACAGCAACCAAACCCACAGCGGGGCCAGCAAGACCTCGACCAGCGACAACAAGGTGGCTTGCGCGGCGGGCACCACTTTGCTGCCGATGGTGTACAGCAACATCCCCCCGGTCAACGTCACCGCCCCCATCGCGGCAGAGATCGCAATCTCGGGCAGCGGGATCAGCACGGCTTTGCCCAAGATTGCCAAAGCAATCGCCCCGGCGATCATCGAGAACACCCCACCCAAAGCCACCGCAGGCAGCATGTTCGCGAGCTTGCCCCAACGCAAGGTCACGGTGAAAATCGCAAAGCCCAAGGCCGAGGCGAGGGCCGCGATATTGCCGTCCATCGCGCCGCCAGCAAGGCCGCCACCGACCATCACGAGGATGCCGAACGCGGCGAGAGCAATGGCAAACCATGTCAGCCCGCTCACTCCTTCGCCCAGCAACACCCGGCCCAAGATCGCGGCACAGAACGGTGAGGCTGCGAACAGCAGCACGGCATTGGCGACGCTGGTGGCTTGGAACGCATAGATCGCGCCCGAGAAGGCCATCACCAGCCCAAGGCCACCCAGCACCCCGGCCCAGCCGACCGAGCGGATTTCAGTCATGATGCTGCCGCGTGCGGCAAGCCCGATCCAAAGCATCAGCACCGGCAACATCCCGGCCGAGCGCCAGAACAGGATCGCCCAAGACCCGGTATCTGGGATCAGCCGGATGATCAGGCCTTGGGTTGACCACAGCACCCCGGCGAGGATGATCAGAATTGCGCCGTTCAGATATGACATGACCGCCTCCGTTTGCGGCAAGCTGGGCGCGGCGGGCGCGCAGGTCTGGCCCAATCGCGACCTTTGCCGCACTGATCGCACCGAAACCACAGGCGGAACCGATTTCCGCGCGGAAATCGTGCCCGGAATTCGCGCGAATTCCGCTTTGTCAGTAGCCGCGCGTGCGATCTACCAGATGCAGCAGCGGCGCGCCTGCCTCCGAGCGGCGGATGTTTTCCACCAGCACTTTTGCGGCCCCGGTCGCCCGCGTATCGGCGGCGATATGCGGGGTGATGGTGACGCGGGGATGGGCCCAGAACGGGTGATCCTGCGGCAAGGGCTCGATGCGGAATACATCCAGCGTTGCGTGGCCAACTTGCCCCGCATCCAGTGCCGCCAGCAGGGCTGCATCGTCGATCAGCGGCCCGCGTCCGGGGTTCAGAATAAACGCGCCGGATTTCAGCCACGACAGCCGCTCTGCGTTCAGGATATTCTCGGTTTCAGGCGTTTTGGGCAGCAGGGTCACGACGATTTCCGCATCGCGCAAAGCCGCCTCCAAGCCTGCGCCGCCATGAAAGCTTTGGATGCCGGGGGTGTGCTTTTCGGTCCGGCTCCAGCCCACCACGTTGAAATTCAACGCGGCCAAAGCCAAAGCGCAGGCGGTGCCCAATGCGCCCATTCCCAGCATCGCCACCTTGCGTTCGCGTGCCAAAGGCGGGCAGGTTGCATCCCATACATGGCCCGGATTGATGATATGACGGTCCATGCCGAGATGAAGTCGCAAGGCGTGACCGACCACCCATTCCACCATGCCCTCGGTCAGGCCGTTATCGACCATCCGGCACAAAGGTTGCGTCAGCGTGCTGTTGTCAACGATCCGCTCGACCCCGGCCCAGAGGCTGAGCACCGCCTTGCAGCGGGTAAACGGGTTGAAATCCTGCAACGGCGCGGACGGCGCGTAGATGATGTAATCCACCGTCGCAGGATCAAGCGCTTCGGTCACCACTTGGGCGTCGATCCAGGCATTTGCCAGCTGCTGCGGCAGCAAATCCCGATATTCCTCCCACACAGCGGGGGCGGCGAAAAATACGGTGAGGGTCATTGCAGGCTCCTGTCTTGCGGCCGTTGTCGGGCAGATCAACCAGCGCTGGTTACGGCGGCATTCACCGCCAGCGCCAGAATGATGGTGTTGTAAAAGAACGAACCGACTGAATGTACCAGCACCACTTTGCGCAGTTGGGTCGAGGTTGTGGTGACATCGGCCACCTGCGCGGTCATGCCAATGCCAAACGAGAAATACAGGAAATCCCACGGGCCGGGGCGCTCACTGCCGGGAAAGCTCAGGCAGGCGGGGGCTTTGGGGCGTCTGGGCTGGTAGTAGAGGTGCGCGTAGTGAAACCCCGCCAGCACCTGCAACGCCGCCCAGCCCAGTGGCACCGAGCCTAAGGCCAACACGCGCGCCGGGGCGCTGTCGTTTGGCGCGCTTAGCACCAAAAGGATCGAGGTCAGGCTGATCGCCACCGCCAGTACCGCCAGCAGCAGGATGGTCCAGACCCCCTCATCGGTTTGCTCGGCATGGGTGCGCAGCACCTCGGGCGTGGCGTTCATCGCAAAACGCAACATCAGGCCGAGATAGGTGACAAAAAGCGCATTCGCCGCCGCCAGTACCCGCAATTCAATCGGCAGCGCGGTCAGTTGCAGCAGCGCCGCCACCGCAGCGCCCACCAGCAGGGCAATGAAAAACCGATAGTGACGTTTCATTGTTCTACCTCGGCCTATGCACGATGGCGCTTTGCACCAGTCCGAAGGCCAGCAAAATCACCAAGGTCGCCGAGCCGCCATAAGACAGCAGTGGCAAGGGCACACCCACGACGGGGGCCATCCCCATCACCATCGCAAGGTTCACCGCAAGGTAAAGGAAGAAGTTCATCGCCACCCCAATGATCAACAACTGGCTGAAGCGGTCCTTATTCTGGATCGCGGCGATGATGCAAAACACCAAAACCAGCGTATAGAGCGCCAGCAAAGAAATCGCGCCGATGAAGCCGAATTCCTCGCCCAAGGTGGTGAAGATGAAGTCGGTGTGCTTCTCGGGCAGGAAATTCAACCGGCTTTGGGTGCCCTGCATGAAACCTTTGCCGGCCCAACCGCCTGATCCCAAAGCAATCTTGGCTTGGATGATGTTATAGCCGGTGCCCAACGGGTCTGCGGAAGGGTCCAGAAAGGTGTGGATGCGCTTGTATTGGTAATCATGCAGCACCTGCCATGGCGTGCCTTCCGACATGATCACCGCCGTAAGGCCGCCGCCGCCCAAAGCCGCCACTGCACCGAAATACCACAGCGACACGCCTGCGGCGAACATCACCCCGGCCCCGGCCAAGACCAGCATCATCGCGGTGCCAAGGTTGGGTTGCTTCAACACGAAATAGGTCGGCAGCAGAATAAGCACTACCGGGATCACCACCCACAGCGGGTGCGAGACTTTCTTGTCATCCAGCCAATCGTAATAGGCCGCCAAGATCATCACCAGCGTTACCTTCATCAATTCCGAAGGTTGCAAGCGCATGAAACCCAGATCAATCCAGCGCTGCGCGCCCATGCCCACGGTGCCGAAGAAATGCACCACCAGCAAAAGCACCATGGCCACCAGATAAGACACGCCGGACATGCTGCGCCAGAACCAGATTGGGATGAAGGCGACGAAGAACAGCAGCCCCAAACCCATGCCAAAACGCTTGATCTGCGGCAAAGCCCAAGTGTCCATCTCGCCGCCTGCGATGGAATACAGCATCAGCCAGCCAATGGCGGCGATGGCGGTCAACACCAAAATCAGCGCCCAGTTGATGTAGAACACTTTGGCGATGCCACTGGGCGCTAGCTTGAGGCGATATTCGAGAAAACTCATCGTGCTAGACTTTCGAGGCTTCTGGCTGACTGCCATCGGGCAGGCGCAGGCGCAATTCGTTCATCCGGCTTTCAATCGTGCCGCGCTGATCTGCGGGATAAGCTGTCAGCGGCGGGATGCCTCCGGTCAGGGCGCGCAACAACGCATCGCGCGCAATCGGCCCGGCTACAGCAGAGCCACCGCCGCCGTGTTCCACCACCACCGAGACCGCATAGCGCGGCGCATTGGCGGGGGCAAAGCCGACAAACAGCGCGTGATCGCGCAACTTCCACGGTAAGGCTTCGTTCTTCGTAGCCCCGCCTTGCTTTTCGGCAACGGAAAAGTTGCGCACCTGTGCTGTGCCAGATTTGCCGCACATCTGCATGGTGTCATCGGCAATCCGCGAGCCGCGCCCGGTGCCATGTGGGCCGTTCATCACCTCAAACATACCCATCTGAACCGCGCGCAGCTTTGATCCGTCCAGGTCCAGCCCCTCAACCTCGGTGATCGGCACTTCAATGTCGTTGACCGAATTGATGATGCGGGGGGCGACCTGCTTGCCGGCTGCGATCCGCGAGGCCATCACCGCCAGTTGCAAGGGCGTGGCCAGCACATAACCCTGACCGATCGAGGCGTTGATGGTATCGCCGATCACCCAAGCCTGACCGTAGCGTTCCTGCTTCCATGCCTTGTTCGGCATCTTGCCTTCCGAGATTGCCGACATTGGCAGGTCGTGGCGTATTCCCAGACCCAGCTTGTTGCCCATCTCGGCCATCTTGTCGATGCCAACGCGTTGACCAACATCATAAAAGAACACATCGCAGCTTTCTGACAAACCGCGTTTCAGGTTGACCGAGCCATGCCCGCCACGCTTCCAGCAGTTGAAGCGGATGCCGCCCATTTCGATATAACCGGGGCAATGCACCACGGTATTCTCATCAATCACACCCGCTTCCAGAGCAGCCAGTGCCGTCACCATCTTGAAGGTTGACCCCGGCGGATAGGCCCCCTGTACGACTTTATTCGCCAGCGGGCGGTGATCGTGTTCGGTCAAAGCGGCGTAATCGGCGCTGGAGATTCCGCGCACGAACAGGTTCGGATCAAATGACGGTGAGGATACCGCTGCGATGATGTCGCCGTTGTTGACATCCATCACCACACAGGCAGCACTTTCTTCGCCCAAGCGGGCCTGCACGAAATTCTGCACATCGGCGTCAATGGTCAGCCGCAGATCCTTGCCCTTCAGGCCTTCCTCGCGGTCCAGTTCTCGCATCACGCGGCCCACGGCATTGACCTCAATCCGCTTGGTGCCTGCGGAGCCACGCAGGGTATCTTCCATCCACTTTTCCACGCCGATCTTGCCGATCTGAAAGCGCGGGATCAGCAGCAGTGGATCAACATTATCCGCGCCGTCTTTTTCCTTCAGCTCGGTCAGGTCTTTTTCCGAAACCGGGCCGACATAGCCGACGATATGCGCGAAATCGCCATCGCGCGGATAGACACGGCTGAGACCAACTTCGGGCGAGACGCCTGGCAGGGCGGGGGCGTTGATGGCGATTTTGCTGAAATCATCCCAGCTGAGCCGCTCGGCCACGGTAATCGGCACGAAGGCCGAGTTGACGCGTGGGTTCAGCTCTTTCATGGTGTCAGCCAAATCCTCAGCCGTCATCGGGATGATATGGCTGAGGCGGTTGAGCACATCTTCGACCTCGGCATCGGTTTTACCGGCATTTTCGCGGGTGATCACCACGCGGTAATTCTGCTCATTGCCCGCAATCAGCTTGCCATTGCGGTCTTGGATCAGGCCCCGTGCGGGCGGGATCAGCCGGATGTTGATGCGGTTTTCTTCGGCCAGAAGACGAAACTGATCCGCCTGCTCAACCCCCAGAAACCGCATCCGCGCGCCGAGTGCCGCCACCATAGCCGCCATACAGCCGCCCATGAACAAGGCCCGCCTTGTGACAGAACGCGAGGTGGCTTCGGTATCGCGGGGCGCGCGTCTCACATCCGTCTCCCATAAGCATCAACTTCGCCCATCGCGGGCTTGTGCAGATCCAGCGCATAGCGCGACAGGAACACCACCACAGGATAGCACAGCATCGACCAGACCACTTGGATCATCGCGAAGCCAAAGCCGGTTTGCGGCACCATCACCATCGCGAAGGTCATCCGGTAGACCAACAGCATCGCCACCATCAGACCCGAGACCAATAGCCATTCGACCCCGAAGTTCAATTCACGAGTCAGTGCAACCCGGCCCCGCACAAACTCCGACGCCAATAGCACCAGCGCTGTCCACAGGCCGGGGGGGCGATCCAGCAGCATATCCTCCAGCAAAACCACCACGGCGATCAGCAACGCGGGCAGATAATCCGGGCGGCGCATCGTCCAGGCGAAAATAATGCACAGCAGCAAATCTGGCCCCGGTGTGCGGTTCAGCCAGACGGTAAAGCGGCACCAGCCCGCCGTTTCCGCACAATCCGACATCATCGCCATCGGCAACGGCAGCAGCCGCCAAAACAGCAGCAGCAGGGCGATGGCCACGAACAAAGCACGGTGCAGCCAAACCTCTCGCGCGGCGGGATCAACCATTGCTGGCCCCCGTCTCGGACGCGGGTTCTGGCGTGGTGGGCGGCTTTGGCGGGCCTTGCACGGGGGGGGATGTCACCAAAGCGCCAGGATCGGTGATTGGCGTCAACTCGTGGCTGCGCAGCACGCGCAGGAATTCGAGGCGCTGGTAGTCCGCCGACAACGCCACCCGCAGCCGCTTATCGGTGCCCAAAACCACCGAGCCCACCAGTAGCCCCGCCGGAAACATCCCGCCATCACCCGAGGTGACAACCCGGTCACCGGGGCGCACCTCATCGGGGTCTTCCAGAAAATCGAGCGGTGGCAGGTCAGAGTTATCCCCCGACAGCAGCGCTTTTTGCCCCGAGGGCTGCACCGTTACCGGCACCCGGCTGTTGCTGTCGGTCAGCAAGATCACCCGGCTGATCTGCTGGCCGACGCCCGAGATGCGCCCCACCAATCCGATGCCATCCATCGTTGCCCAGCCGTCCTTGATGCCATCGCGCGCGCCCACATTCAGCAAAACTGACTGCCGGAACGGGCTGCCGCTGTCGGCCAAAACCACCCCGGTCACATGCGTCAACATCGGGTCCAGCCGCACATGGTTCAGATCCAGCAGGCGGGCGTTCTTCTGCTCCAACTGCAACGCCGCCTCTTTCCACGCCTTCATCTGGCGCAATTCCTCGCGCAGTTGTTGGTTCTGCTCGTAGAGGCGAGAGTAGGATTGGTAATTGTCCAATACCCCCGCCGTCCATGTGACCGGCGCCGCTGCCCATTGAAAGCTGGGCACAAAGCGATCAACCAACGCCGCGCGGAAGCGTTCCACCCTTGGGCTGTCGATGCGCCACAGGAAAAACAGCGCCAGCATCAACATAATCAACAAACCCACCAAAACCCGACGCAGCGGGCGGTGGAAATCTTCTGGATCAACGCGGTTTCTTGCCATGACTGGCCCGTTTCACTTGAAAGACCGGAGGACCACCGGTTTAGCTATCGTAGTCGATAACGTGGCGCAGTTGCTTCTCATATTCCAGCGCTTTGCCAGTGCCCAAAGCCACGCAGTTCAAAGGCTCATTGGCGACCGAGATCGAAAGCCCGGTTTGTTCACGCAAGCTTAGGTCCAGATCGCCCAAAAGCGCGCCACCCCCGGTCAGCATCACGCCACGGTCGACAATATCTGCCGCCAAATCCGGCGGAGTTGTCTCCAAAGCCTGCATCACCGCATCGCAAATCTGCTGCACGGGTTCGCTTAAAGCTTCCGCCACCTGCGCCTGATTGATCTCAGTTTCCTTCGGCACGCCATTCAGCAAATCCCGACCGCGAATGGTCATGCTCGCCCCACGCCCATCATCCGGCATCCGCGCCGTACCGATAGAAGTCTTGATGCGCTCCGCCGTCGACTCACCGATCAACAAGTTCTGATGACGGCGCAGATAAGAGATAATCGCCTCATCCATCCGGTCGCCACCGACCCGAACCGAGCGCGCATAAACGATGTCACCCAAGCTGAGAACCGCGACTTCCGTGGTGCCGCCGCCGATATCGACCACCATATTCCCCGTAGGATCAGTGATCGGCATCCCCGCCCCAATCGCCGCCGCAATCGGTTCTGCGATCAACCCAGCCCGCCGTGCGCCCGCCGACAGCACCGATTGCCGGATCGCGCGCTTTTCCACCGGGGTCGCGCCATGCGGCACGCAAACGATGATCTTGGGCTTCGAAAACGTCGTGCGCTTATGCACCTTGCGGATGAAATGCTTGATCATCTCCTCCGCCGCTTCAAAGTCGGCAATCACCCCGTCGCGCATCGGGCGGATCGCCTCAATGCTGCCCGGCGTGCGGCCCAGCATCAGCTTGGCATCCTCGCCGACCGCCAGCACCTGCTTCTTACCGTCCTTGGTGTGATAGGCGACCACAGAAGGCTCGTTCAGCACGATCCCCTTGCCGCGGATATAGACCAGCGTATTGGCGGTGCCGAGGTCGATGGCCATGTCAGACGAGAAAATGCTGGAGAGGATAGACATGCTGAGGTGATCCTTGGCCCGCGAAAAACAAACGCCCGCGACTCAGCTTGTGACCGAGGCAGGCACCTTCATATAAGACCATGCACAGAGCAGGGAAAGGCCCGAGCCTTGTCGGACGCACGTTTCCGCCTTGGACAATGCACTATCCATTTTGCAGCAATTACTTTCTAAAATCAGCCAAAAATGCCAATAACCTGTTGCAGAGTTGATCTATTTCAACTTTCTTTCACGCGGCACAGGCTAAGGCGCGCGCGGGGCGGTGCGCGGCTGCTATCATTTCCGCGTGTGTGGTGGCAGATCAAGGCGGGGAATATGTTCAATTTCAACAATCGCGTAGCGCTGGTCACTGGCGCAGGCAGCGTGGATGGAATCGGTTTTGCCATCGCCAAAGCCCTGATTTCAGCGGGCGCGCGGGTTTGCATCACGGCCACCAGCTCACGGATATTTGAGCGCGCCACCGCTTTGGGCTGCATGGCGCATATCGCCGATCTGACCGATCCCAAGCAGGCAGCCGCGCTGTTTGCGGCGGTCGCGGAGCGGCTGGGGTCGGTGGAGGTTCTGATCAACAATGCCGGTATGGTGCAGAACGGCAAGTCGGTGGCGCAGGCAAAGCTGGGCGGGATGAGCGACGCCGCTTGGGCGCATCATCTTGGCTTGAACATTGGTGTGACCTTCCACTGCATCCGCGCAGCCCTGCCCGCAATGCAAGCCGCGGGCTATGGCCGGATCGTCAACATCGCCTCAGTCACCGGGCCGATGGTGGCGATTGACGGATCATCCGGCTACGCCACCGCCAAGGCGGCGATCACCGGTATGACCCGATCTGTGGCGCTGGAATATGGCCGCGAGGGCATCACTTGCAACGCCGTGTTGCCGGGCTGGATCGCCACCGCTTCGTCCAACGCCAAGGAAATCCGCGCCGGACGCGCGACGCCTGCGGGGCGTCCGGGCAGCCCGGCCGAGGTGGCCGCTTGCGCGGTGTTTCTGGGATCAGATGCCGCAGCTTACGTCAACGGCGCGATGCTGGTGGTCGACGGCGGCAACACGCTGACCGAGATGAAAGGCGCGTTCTAGGCGCGGCCCTACGCAGGGCCGCGCCAGAGCGGATCACTGATCCTTGTAGTTTACCGACTTTTTATCCGTATCCGGCGCAGATTTCTGCCGCCGCACCACCAGTTTATTCAGCGCGTTCACATAAGCCTTCACGCTTGCGACCACCGTGTCGGTGTCTGCCGAGGCCCCGGTGACGATGCGGCCTTCTTCCTCCATCCGCACCGAAACCGTGGCTTGCGCGTCGGTGCCTTCGGTTACAGCTTGCACCTGATACAGCTGCAAACGCGCCGAATGGGGGAACAGCATCTTCACCGCATTGAACGCCGCATCGACCGGGCCGTCGCCGGTGGCGTCGATGGAATGATCCACGCCCTCGATGGTCAGCGTTAATTCCGCCTCTCGCGGGCCTTCGGTGCCGCAGACCACGCGCAGGCGCTTGACTTGGATGCTGTCGTGCGCGTCATTGGTGGCCTCATCGGCGACCAGCGCCAGCAGATCCTCGTCATAGACCTCTTTCTTGCTGTCCGCCAAAGCCTTGAAGCGCACGAAGACATCGTTCAACTGGTTGTCGGCCAACTCATAGCCGAGCTCCTTCAGCTTGGACCGCAACGCCGCCCGCCCCGAATGTTTGCCCATCGAGATGTTGTTCGCGGTCAGGCCAATATCCGCCGGGCGCATGATCTCAAAGGTCTCGATATTTTTCAGCACACCATCCTGATGAATACCACTTTCGTGCAGGAAAGCGTTCTTGCCGACGATGGCTTTGTTGAACTGCACCGCAAAGCCCGAGACGCTGGAGACCCGGCGCGACAGGTTCATGATCTTGGTGGTGTCGATGCCGGTGCGATACGGCATGATGTCATTGCGCACCTTCATCGCCATCACGACTTCTTCCAGCGCCGTGTTGCCCGCACGTTCGCCCAAACCGTTGATGGTGCATTCGATCTGCCGCGCACCCGCCTCAACGGCAGCCAAGGAGTTCGCGGTCGCCATCCCGAGATCGTTGTGGCAATGGGTGGCGAAAATCACCGTGTCGGCCCCCGGCACGCGTTCAAGCAACATGCGGATCAGGTCGGCAGACTCGCGCGGCGCGGTGTAGCCGACGGTATCGGGAATGTTGATCGTGCTCGCCCCGGCCTTGATGGCAATTTCCACCACACGGCACAGGTAGTCGTGTTCCGTCCGTGTCGCATCCATCGCCGACCATTGCACGTTGTCACACAGATTGCGCGCATGGGTCACGGTGTCGTGGATGCGGGTGGCCATCTGATCCATGTCGAGGTTCGGAATCGCGCGGTGCAACGGCGAGGTGCCGATGAAGGTGTGGATGCGCGGGCTGGCTGCGTATTTCACCGCTTCCCAGCAGCGGTCAATGTCTTTGTAATTGGCGCGGGCGAGGCCGCAGATGGTGGAGTTTTTCGAGCGTTTGGAGATTTCTGTGACAGCCGCGAAATCGCCTTCCGAGGCGATCGGGAAGCCCGCCTCAATGACATCGACGCCCATTTCATCCAACAGGCTCGCGATCTCAAGCTTTTCATTATGGGTCATGGTGGCGCCGGGGGATTGCTCGCCGTCGCGCAGGGTGGTGTCGAAGATGATGACTTGAGGCTGGGTTTTAGCGGCTTCGGCGCGGGTTGGCGCGGCGGTGTCGGTCATGGCTTTGATCCTTGGAGTGTGTTGCTGCTTCCCGGGCGCTGATCACTTCCGAGCGGTCGCACCCAAGGGCACGCTCAGAAGCGGGTAAGAAGCAGCAGCCCACGGGAAAACCGCGCGCTGGGCGCGGTGGGGGTCGAGACGATGATGGTTTCCCGTGTCATGGAGATAACTATACGACGGAATTGTTGGAAGGGAAGGGGGTGTGTGGAAAAAGTGGGGCCGCCTCGGGGGGCATCGAGCCCCCGCTCGACGGCGCTGCCGGGGAGATGGTTTGGGAGCGAGGCGCAGCGGAGAGGGGGGAGCGCGCCGCGCGGGAGTATTTTTGAAAGAGCAATTCTGGGATGGGGTGTTGGGAGCGCTGAGGGGTGGCGGTGGGGGGCTGGCTTTGTCCACGCGTGGACACGGCTTTGGATGTAATAGTTTTAATGCGTTATGAAAGGGCGTTCATAGACTGTTAACTTTTACGCGCGAATGAATTGGGCGGTGGAGGTGGAAGCGTGGCTTTTGGTGTTGTGGCGGGGCGCGAGGATCACGGGGTGTCGTTCTGTCCGGTTCTGCGGCGGTCGCTATCCTGCGGTGCCCGCCGTCCTTCGGGGCGAGATATTCTGTGCGCCGCAATGGCGACGTGGTGGCGTCGCGCTATCTTTGGGCGGTTGGTGCGTGGCCAGATGGCGGTGCGCGCAGTTGGAGGATCAGGATGCGGGCTTTGGTGATTGGGGCTTCGGGCGGGATCGGGGCGGCTTTGGGGGAGGCTTTGGCTGTGCAGGGCGAGGTTGTGGCGTTGTCACGCGCGGCCGATGGCTTGGATGTGACGGATGAAACCTCGGTCGCGCGGGTGTTGGGCGCGGTTGCAGGGGTGTTTGACTGGGTGTTCATCGCCTCGGGGGCGTTGGGGGTGCCGGAGAAATCGTTGAAGGCTTTGGGGGCGCAAGCGATGCTGGAGCAATTCGCGGTGAATGCGGTGGGGCCTGCGTTGGTGATCAAGCATGTGGTGGCTCTGTTGCCGAAAGACCGGGTGGCGCGGGTGGGGGTGTTGTCGGCGCGTGTCGGCTCAATCGGCGACAATGCTTTGGGCGGGTGGTATTCTTACCGGGCGGCGAAAGCGGCGTTGAATCAACTGGTGCATACGGCGGCGATTGAACTGGCGCGCAGCCATCCTTTGGCGGTGTTGGCGTGCTTGCATCCGGGCACGGTGGCGACCTCGTTCACGGCTGGATATCCGGGACAGAAGGATGCAGCCGATCTGGCTGCAGCGCGGTTGATTGCGGTGTTGGAGGGGCTGACGCCAGCGCAGACGGGTGGGTTTTATGATTATGCGGCCAAGGTGGTGCCTTGGTAGGTGGTAATAGCTATAGGAGTTTCGATGGCACAACTGGTGGATACCTCAGTCTCGCTGTGCTTTACGGCGATGATCTGGACCCGGATGCTTTGACGGGCGCGCTCGGGGTTGCACCGTCGCGGTCCGAGTGTAAGGGCGAGGTTTTCGTTGGCAAGGCAGGCAGATCGCGCGTGGTGAAGACAGGGTATTGGCGGTTACAGAGCGAAAACAACCTGTCAGGCGATATGGACATACAGATTGCCGAGATGCTGGCGCAGATGACTGATAGCGATGTCGTTTGGCGCGACTTATCCCAGCGTTACGACGGCAGGATATTCTTCGGCTGGTTTTTGACGTCAGGGAACGACATGGCAGACATATCCGCGCAGACCCTCCAAGCCTGTGCTGCACGCGGGTTGGCTTTTTGCTTTGACATCTATAATTTTACCGACGAAAGCGCGGAGCCTTTGGCTACGGCCTAGCCGTATGAAGTGCTGTAGTGGCCTTTGATCTAAGGTGTGGCCGGGGCCACCGTTTCGCCTGCGGGTGCGCCCTCTGCCGGGGCGGCGGGTGGTTCGGGAGCCACAGGGGAAGCAGGCGTTGCGGGGGCTTCGGGTGGCTGGGGTTGCGCCGGGGCATTGGGGAGAGGCCCGACCAGCACCCCGGCCTTCCACATGCCTTCCGAGATTTCACCGCCCTTATAGGTCAGCTTGCCCGTGCCCTCGCGTTTTCCTGCAACGAAGCCGCCCGCATAGCTGTCTGCGGTCGGATAGGTGGCAATGCCATTGCCCTGCATTTCGCCTGCCAACCAATCGCCACTGTAGCTAAAGCCATCAGGTTGCGTCAGCGCGCCTTTGCCATCACGCAGGCCCGCTTTGAAATTGCCCTTGTAGACCGTGCCATCCGCCCAAGTTGCGGTGCCGACGCCTTCGCGCACGCCGGCTTTCCACGCGCCTTCATAGCGGAAGCCATCGGGATAGCTCATGGCACCGATGCCTTCGGGCTTTTCGCCCACCAGTGCCCCGGTGTAGGTCGCGCCATTGGCATAAACGGCGGTGCCTTGTCCGGTGATCGCCCCTTTCAGCCATTGGCCCGCGTAGCTGGAGCCATCGGCATAGCTGATCTTGCCCGCGCCCTCGGGCTGATCGGCCTTGAAGCCGCCCTCATAGGTCGACCGATCCGCATAGACCATGCGGCCCTGACCCTGCATCTGGCCTGCGACCCAATCGCCCTGATAGCTGCTGCCATCCTTGGCGGTGAATGTGCCTTTGCCATCGCGCTTGTCGGCCTTGAAGCTGCCCTTATAGATATTGCCATTGGCATAGGTTTCAGTACCCTTGCCGACGCGCAGGCCTTCGACAAAATCGCCCTCGTAGACATCGCCATTCGGTTGGGTTAGCTTGCCCAAGCCGTTGATCTGGCCGTCTTTCCACGCGCCGACATAGGTCAGTTTGTTTGGCATGGTCAGCGTGCCGGTGCCTTGGCGCGCGCCGCCCACCAAGGTGCCGGTGTATGTGGTGCCATCGGGGTAGCGGATCACCCCCTTGCCCTGCTTTTCGCCCATGCGCCAGAAGCCTGCATAGCTGTAGCCATTGGCATCGGTCAGCTTGCCGATGCCGTCATGCTTGCCATCGGTGAGCGCGCCAACATAGATCGAGCCATTGGCATAGGATGCGCGGCCTTGCCCAGTCATCTTGCCGCCGCGCCAGTCGCCGTCATAGGTGCCGCCATCGGCGAAGGTGATCTTGCCTTTGCCCTCGGGTTTCCCCGCCGCGAAGTGGCCCTCATAGACCGAACCGTTGGGATAATGTGCAACGCCGATGCCGCGGATTTCGCCGCCGACCCATTTGCCGGAGTATTCATAACCACTCGGCAGGCGGTAGGTGCCGGTACCATCTTGCAAGCCGTTGACGAAGGTGCCCTCGTAGACCGAGCCATCGTCATATTGCTTGCTGATGATCTCGCCTGCGTCCTGTGCCAGTGCTGCCCCTGCCAGAGCCACCACCATCGCCGCCGCCAAGCTTACGTTGCGCATCACCAATATCCCTGTTGTAGCAGCGCACCCTAACCGAGCCCGCGCCCTGCTGACAAGTCGCCCGCTTGGCCTTCCCCTCGGCCCTGAACCTGCTAGAACCGGGAAAACCCTAGCTCGGAGCATGATATGGCCGCGACGTTCCGCCTGACCCTCGCCCAGTTGAACCCCACTCTGGGCGCGATTGAGGCCAATGCAGCGCTGGCCTATGATACTTGGCTGCAGGGGCGCGAGGCCGGCGCGCAGATGGTGGCGGTGAGCGAGATGTTCATCACCGGCTATCAGACCCAAGATCTGGTGATGAAACCGGCATTTCATGCGGCTGCGATACAAGCGGTAGAGGCTTTGGCTCTGCGGATCGTCGATGGCCCGGCGCTGGGGATTGGCGGGCCTTGTGTGAAGGACGGGCTGCTTTACAACGCTTATTACATCCTTGAGGGCGGCAAGATTGCGGCCACGGTGTTGAAGCACGAACTGCCGAACAGCGATGTGTTTGATGAAAAGCGGGTGTTCGCCTCGGCCCCGCCGCAGGGGCCATATCGGGTGGGACCGCTGCGCATCGGCTCGCCTATTTGTGAAGACGCTTGGCATTCGGACGTGTGTGAGACGCTGGCTGAGACCGGGGCGCAGATTTTGCTGGTGCCGAATGGCTCGCCCTATCACCGGGGTAAGCCGGCCGTGCGGACCAATCTGATGGTGGCGCGGGTGATCGAGACCGGGCTGCCGCTGGTCTATCTGAACATGATCGGGGGCCAAGATGATCAGGTGTTTGATGGGGCGTCTTTTGTGCTGAACCCCGGCGGGGTATTGGTGGCGCAACTGCCGCAGTTTGACGCTTGCGTGACGCATGTGGATTTTGAGGAAACCGCCGAGGGCTGGCGGGCTTTGCCGGGTATCATGGATAAGATGCCGATTTCCTATGAGGCGGATTACCGGGCCATGGTGATGTCTTTGCAGGACTATCTGGGAAAAACAGGGTTCAAGAAGGTGCTGCTGGGGCTGTCGGGGGGAATTGATAGCGCCATTGTGGCCGCAGTTGCCGCCGATGCGATTGGCCCGGAAAATGTGCGCTGTGTGATGCTGCCGTCGCGCTATACCTCGCAGACTTCGCTGGAGGATGCGGCGCAGGTGGCGCGGGCTTTGGGCTGTCGCCTCGACACCGTGTCGATCTCGGGCGCGCAGGATGCGGTGGGCGAGGCTTTGGCGCATTTGTTTGAGGGCACACAGCCGGGGGTGACGGAGGAGAACGTGCAATCACGGCTGCGTGGGCTGTTGTTGATGGCGATGTCGAACAAGTTTGGCGAGATGCTGCTGACCACGGGCAACAAGTCTGAGATGGCGGTGGGGTATTGCACGATTTACGGCGATATGAACGGTGGCTATAACCCACTGAAAGACTTGTATAAAACCCGTGTGTTTGACACCTGCCGTTGGAGGAATGACAACCACCGCCCGTGGATGCTGGCCCCGGCAGGGCAGGTGATCCCGCCGCGTGTGATCGACAAGCCGCCGAGTGCCGAGTTGCGGCCCGATCAGAAAGACGAAGACAGCCTGCCGCCCTATCCGGTGCTGGATGCGATTCTGGATGGGTTGGTAGAGCAGGAATTGTCGGTGGCTGATCTGGTCGCCAAGGGCTTTGATCGCGCCACGGTGAAGAAGGTCGAACATCTGCTCTATATCAGCGAATACAAACGCTACCAATCCGCCCCCGGCACAAGGCTGACCCGCCGCGCTTTTGCCGGCGACCGCCGTTATCCGATCGCCAACCGCTGGCGCGACAACGCCTGATCTGGCGCTTATCGCTCCCTTACGGGCGCTCTGCGCTGCAGCGAGAAGCGCCCGCAAGGGAGCGTCGAGCGCGCCTTAAGGAGAAAACATGCCGCTTTACGTCCTCGCCGCCCTGCTCGAAATCGCTGGCTGCTTCGCGGTCTGGAGTTGGTGGCGGGGGGCCTCGGTGCTGTGGTTGATCCCCGGTGCGATGGGGTTGGCAGGCTTTGCTTATCTGCTTGCGCTTGCGCCACCGAGCCATGCGGGGCGCAGCTATGCGGCTTATGGCGGGGTGTATATCGCCGCCTCGGTGCTGTGGCTTTGGCTGGTTGAGGGCAGTCGCCCCGACTGGGCCGACCTTGGTGGTGCTGCTTTGGCGCTTGTCGGCGCGGCGCTGATTTTATGGGGCCCACGTAGCTAAATTTCGCTGATTTCGCACTCCGCCAGCAGGCGTTCGACATCCTGCAAGCGACAGAGCTGCGTTGCATCCGTCGTCACTGCCGCACTGGCCGAGGCCGAGCCATAGGCCAGCGCCAGCGCTGAATCCGCGCCGCGCGCAAGGCTGAGAACGAAGCCGGCCACGAAGCTGTCGCCTGCGCCAACCGTGCTGACCACCTGCACTTTGGCCGCCTTGGCAAACACCCGCCGCCCGGCTTCGGCCATCACCGAGCCATCCGCGCCGCGCGCCACAATCACCCGCCGTGCGACGCCGCATTTAACCAAATCAGACGCAAAATCAGCGCTTTGCGCGCGGGTTTTTAGGGCGTGTCCTGCAATGCTTTCGGCTTCTTCGCCATCCATTCTCAGCACGAAAAGGCCGGCAATCGGATGGCTGACCGCTTCGCGCAAGGGCGCGCCAGAGGTGTCCAGCACCACGTTCAGACCGGGCATCGAGCGTGCCAAGCGTGTGGGAAAATCCACCGGAACGCCGGGCGGCTGGCTGCCCGAAATCACCCCAATCGCCCCCGGTCGGGCCGAGGCGCGCAACAGCATGAATACCCGGTCCTGATCCGCCTCTGACCAAATCGGCCCCGGCAACATGAAGCGGTACTGACTGCCCGTTTTGGCTTCGGTCACCGTGAGGCTTTGCCGGGTTTCACCGGGAGCGGTGAGCGCCAGAAACGGCACGGATTCGGCGCGGATCAATCCCGCCAGACGATCCCCGGTCAACCCGCCCAAAGCCACCAGCGCAAGGCTTTCACCACCCAAAGCCGCAATCGCGCGGCTGACATTCAAGCCGCCGCCGCCGGGATCGAGCAGCGGTTCTGAACAACGCAATTTCTGATCCGGCACCAATTCCGCCACCCCCGTCGCCATATCCAACGCGGGGTTCAGGGTGAGGGTGAGGATCGGGGTTTGCTGGGAAACCATGGGACCTTTGCCCTATTCGATGATCTCAATGGTATTCTGAAAAGTGCCTACCTTTTCAGAATTCTTGTCGCGCAGCGTGGTTTCCAAGACATAGCGGCCGGGGACGATACCCGACAATGTATAGGTCAGATTGGCCTGAAACTCACGGTTCTGATAACGCGAGGTCAGGTCGAGATTGGCGACCGACGGCAATTCGCCCAATACCTCGCCCGCCTCGGTCATCACCTTCAGATCGACAATGAAACCAATGGTATAAAGCCCATCCCCGCCCGAGCCATAGCCAAACCCAAACGGCTCGGCATAGATCAGAATCGGCTCATCCAGTTTGAACTTTTCATCCGGGCGCGGGTTGTAGATGCCATATCCCGCAGCGGGTTGCGTCACCAGAACGGTCTGATGAATACCGATCTCTTTGCTGCTGTCCCACACCGTCGCCAGCAGGGCGTTCGCTGCATCTATCGCCCCGCTGGCGTTATCGGCGGCCATCAAGGCCTCAATCTCAGCGGCTTTGTCCACGACCGGCCCTGCACCGGCAGGCAGTGCAAGCGCTGTGCCGAGAACAACGGCGGCGACGGTTTTGGCAAACATCGATCAACTCCCCAATTTCAGATTAAAATCATCACACTGCGCGGGCAGGATACAACTGCCATGATAGAAAGATTTTTACGCGCTGTCCAAGCGGCAAGCGTGCGGGCGTGTGGATTGTTTATTCCCACCACGGATCAATCGCGCCGATTTCGGCGTCGCTCCAGCCAAAATGATGCGCAAGCTCATGCACCAAGACATGGGTCACCAGCTCTTGCAGGGTAACATTGCCGCGCTCAATCCATTCATCCAAGATCGGGCGACGGAACAGCCAGATCATATCGGGTTGAAGCGGTTGATCTAACACGGATTTCTCGGTCAGCGGGATGCCGTCGTAAAGCCCGGTCAGCTCAAACGGGCTTTCGCATCCGAGTTCTGCCAGCATGTCATCGCTGGCAAAATCCTCGATCCGCAGCGCGACTTGGCCGGCTGCCAAGCGGTAAGGCTGCGGCAAATCGGCGATGGCGGCGCGGGCGAGGGCCTCGATTTCTTCGGCAGCGGGGCTGGTCAGGCTGGCATGGGGCGTGGTCATGCGCCGCAGCCTAGTCGCCGCGCGGAAAGCTGCAAGGCGATAACTGGACAAATGGTGGGCCATATGACAGGGAAGGCCGATTGCAGGAGAGCCGAAATGACCGATCGTCCCACGATTACCCGCTTTGCCCCGTCGCCCACCGGCTATATCCATGTCGGCAATTTGCGCACGGCGCTGATGAACTATCTGATCACTCGCAAAGCTGGGGGGACGTTCATTCTGCGGCTTGATGATACGGATCAGGAACGCTCGAAACAGGAATACATTGATGGCCTGCTGTTCGATCTGGATTGGCTGGGACTGCATTGGGACCGGGTGGAGCAGCAATCTCTGCGGTTTGACCGGTATCGCGAGGCGGCGGATCAGTTGCGCGGCGCTGGTCGTTTCTATGAGTGTTTTGAGTCTCCGGTTGAGCTGGACCTGAAGCGCAAGAAGCAGTTGAACATGCACAAGCCGCCGGTTTATGACCGCGCATCGCTGCGCATGACCGATGCGGAAAAGGCCAAAGCGCGCGAAGAAGGCCGCGCGGGCTATTGGCGCTTCCGCTTGGATCAGCAGCGGATTGAGTGGACCGATGGTATCCTTGGGCCGATCTCGATTGATGCGGCGTCGGTGTCTGATCCGGTGCTGATCCGGGCGGATGGACAGATTTTGTATACGTTCGCCTCGTCGGTGGATGATATCGACATGGGCGTCACCTCGATCGTGCGCGGGGCGGACCATGTGACCAACACCGCAACCCAGATTCAGATCATGCAGGCGATGGGTGGCACGCCGCCGAATTTCTCGCACCACTCGCTGTTGACCGGGCCGAAGGGGGAGGAATTGTCCAAGCGTCTGGGCACCCTCAGCCTGCGCGATCTGCGCGCACGTGGGGTAGAGCCGATGGCGCTTTTGTCGCTGATGGCGCGGCTGGGCTCGTCGAAGCCGGTGGAACTGGCCACGTCGATGCAAGACCTGATCGACAGCTTTGATATTGGCAGCTTTGGCCCGGCGCCGACTAAGTTTGATGCCGAAGACCTGTTCCCGCTGACCCGCGCGCATGTGCAAAGCCTGCCATTGGCAAATGTGGCTGACAAGATCGCGGCGCTGGGTGTGCCAGCGGATAAGGCGGAATTGTTCTGGAACGTCGCCAAGGCCAACATCACCGTGCTGGCCGATCTGGAGGGCTGGTGGACCTTGTTCCGCGATGGTGCTACCCCGCTCGTCGATGACGAAGACCGCGATTTTGTCGCCCAAGCCTTTGAGATGCTGCCAGAAGGCCCGTGGACAATCGCGACCTGGGGCGAGTGGACGACGGCAGTGAAAGAGGCGACAGGGCGCAAGGGCAAGACCCTGTTCCGCCCGCTACGCCGCGCTGTTACTGGGCTGGATGCTGGGCCAGAGATGGCGGATGTGATGCCGTTGCTGCAGAAGCGCCCAAGCCTCTAAGCCTTTCACATTGGCTTAAATATTCTGGGGGTGCGGGGGCTAGCCCCCGCTTCTGGCCTCAATTCAGTGCGCCAAAACCAACCAGCCTGCGACTTCGGCCAACTGCTGCATTGCGCCCAGAACATCGCCGCTTTGTCCGCCGATCTGGCGTAGGGCAAGGCGAGCGAAGATGAGTTGCACCACGATCTGGGTTGTTAAAACCAACACGGTGGCCTGCGGCCCGACCAGTGCGGCCAAGCCTATAATGACCAGTGCTAAGCCCACTAAAGCGTGGCCCAGTGTAGTGCCTGCGGCGGATTTTCCCATGCCATCGCTGCGCGCGGCGGGCATCCAGAGCAGTGCAAAGGACAAGCCCGCGCGGCTGGAAATTGCCAGTGCAATCAATGCACACGCCGCAAGCTTTGGGTTGTGCGCCGCCAAAATCGCCAGCGCCTGCCAGCGCAGGCCCAGCGATAGGATCAGCGCCAACCCGCCATAGCTGCCAATCCGGCTGTCGCGCATGATTTCCAGTTTGCGTGCGCGGTCGCGTCCGCCGCCAAAGCCATCGGCGCAGTCGGCAAGACCGTCTTCGTGCAAGCCGCCTGTTGCCAGAACACTCGCCGCCAAGGCCAGCCCCGCAGCCAGCGGTGGGGCTACACCAACCGCCAAAGCCCCGGCCAAAACCGCCGCCGCGATGCCCCCCACCAGCGCACCCGCCAGCGGAAATGCCCAGACTGCAGCACCGATGGCTGGGGCTTGGGCCATCCGCCCCGCAGGCAGACGGGTCAGCAGCATCACCGCCAGTTGCACCTCGGCCAGACAGGTGCGCAGGAGGGTCATGCCCCCGTAGTCTCAGATTCAGAAACCCCAGCCTCGCCGAAGGTGGCCATGCCGTTGTGACACTCCAACGCCGCGCGCAGGATGCCAAGGGCGAGCGCGGCACCAGATCCTTCGCCCAAGCGCATGTCAAACTCCAGCACCGCACGTTTGTTCAAGGCCGCCAGCAGCTTGCGATGCCCCGGCTCGGCGCTTTGGTGGCCGACGAGGCAGTGATCGAGCAAGGCAGGGTCGGCGGCATACAATGCCGAAGCCGCTGCCGTGCAAATGAAACCATCCAGAATAACCGGAATCCGTGCCGCCCGTGCCGCCAGCACAGCCCCACAAATCGCCGCTTGTTCGCGCCCGCCCAAGGCCGCCAAAACGCCCATCGCGGTCAGGCCTTTGTGGCGGGCAAGACCGGTCTCAATCGCGGCAATCTTGCGCTTGATGCCATCGCTGTCCGATCCGGTTCCGGCCCCAACCCATCCGGCCACATCGCCGCCAAACAGCGCTGAGGTCATTGCTGCGGCAACGGTGGAATTGCCGATGCCCATTTCACCCAAGATCAGCACATCGGCGCTGACATCCACCGCATTCGCCCCGGCCTGCATGGCAGCCAAAGTCTCGGCTTCAGTCATAGCGGCGCTTTCGGTGAAATCAGCCGTTGGGCGGTCAAGCTCTAGCGCGATTACCGACAGATCGGCACCATTGGCACGGCAGAGCTGGTTGATTGCGGCTCCGCCTGCTTGAAAATTGCCGACCATCTGCGCGGTGACGGCCTGCGGATAGGGATTGACGCCTTGGGCGCAAATGCCGTGGTTTCCGGCAAAAACCAGCGCTTGGGCTTTTGTGATCTGTGGGCGGGCTGTGCCGCGCCAGCTTGCCATGAACACGGCCAATTCTTCCAGCCGCCCCAAAGATCCCGGCGGTTTGGTCAGGCTGTTTTGCCGCGCAAGGGCTGCATCGGCTGCTTTTGCATCGGCTTGTGGCAGGCTTGCCGCCAGATCGGCGATGGCGGCCAGAGAGCTCAGTTTCATCATTTCACCTTCATTGGCAGGCCCGAGACGGCGAGAATCACCTCATCCGCCTCGGCTGCGATCCATTGGTTCAGGGTGCCCGCCGCATCGCGAAATGCGCGGGCAAGGGCGTTGTCCGGCACGATGCCCATGCCGACTTCATTGGTGACAAACACCACGGGGCTGGTTTGGCGCGGCAAAGCGGCCAGCAAAGCCTGCGCCGCCTCGCGCCAGTCGTGATCCCCCAGCATCAGATTGGTCAGCCACAACGTCAGGCAATCGACCAAGCGCGGGCCTTTGCCATTGGTCGCGGTGAGGGCTGCGATCAGATCCAAAGGTTCGGCATGTGTGATCCATTCAGGCCCCCGCCGCGCTTGATGCTCAGTAATGCGGGCGCGCATTTCGGCGTCCCAAGCCTGCGCCGTGGCGATGTAATGCGCGGGGCTGCCAATCTGTAAAACGCGATCTTCCGCAATCCGGCTTTTGCCAGAGCGCGCGCCGCCGGTGATCAGGATGGTTTTGTGCATATCGGCCCTTGCTCCTTGGCCGATGTCAAAGCAGAAACAGGGCCAGCGCGAAAGGAGAAATGCGACCGTGCCTGCTGATGCCCCGACACAGACCGCGACAGATGCCCCGACAGAACCCGCGACAGATCGCCAAACCGAGATCATGCTGATCCGCCACGCCCCCGCGCTGACCGAGGGGCGAATGGCAGGGCGGCGCGATGTGGCCGCCGATTGCAGCGATGCTATGGCCTTTGCGGCGCTGCGCGGCGCGGTGGCGGCGGCGGATCATTGGCGGATCAGCCCGGCGCGGCGCTGTGTGCAGACGGCTGCGGCGCTGTGGCCTGACCTTACGCCAGAGCAGGACGCGCGGCTGTGGGAGCAGGATTTTGGCGCTTGGGAGGGGGTTCCTTTTACCGAATTGCCGGATTTGGGGATGCTGTCGGGTGCGGCACTGGCGGCGCATCGCCCACCGGAGGGCGAGAGTTTTCTGGATCTTTATGCGCGGGTGACGCCCGTTTTGCTTGCGGCCGGGTCGCTGGGCGGGCGCATCGTGATCGTCGCCCATGCCGGAGTGATCCGCGCGGCTTTGGGCTTGGCGTTGGGAGTGCCCGCTTTGGGGCTGGCGTTCCAGATCGCCCCTTTGTCGCTGACCACGATTGTCGCGCTGCCGGGGGGGGCGTTCTCGATTGCGGGCGTCAATCGGATGCGGCGATGAGCGTGCAAAGCACCCGCGTGGCGGGGCATTTTGGCGAGTTGTTGCAGGGGCGGATCGGGCGGGATGGCCCGCTGGCGCTGGTGACATTGCCGTGTGATGCGCTGGGGGTGACGGCAAGCCTTGTGACGGGGCAGGCGTTTTCGATCACCAAAGCCAGCGCCGCCATCATACCCGAAGAACGGGCGGTCAAGCTGCTAACTCTGTTAGATCTTTCGATCTCGGGTCGGGTGGGCTTCACGGCAGAGATGCTGCCTGGCGGTGGCGCGGGTGTCTCGACGGCTGCCTTGGTGGCGCTGGCACGTTTGGCGGGCTGGCAGGGGGATGCGATAGCTCTGGCGCGGGCCTGCATCGGGGTGGAAGGGGCGTCGGACCCATTGATGCTGCCGCTGCCGTCGCAGATACTTTGGGCCTCGCGTCAGGGCGAAATTCTTGCCACCATGCCGCCGCCGCCCGCGATGGAGATCATCGGTGGATTTTTCGGCCCACCGCGCCGCACTGACCCGCAGGATGTGGATTTTCCCGATATTGCGGATCTGATCCAGCAATGGCGAGGCGCCGCCACTGCCCGCGATCTGCCACGCATCGCGGCTCTGGCCAGCCTCTCGGCAAGCCGCACCTTGGCGCATCGCGGGACGCAAAGTGATCCCATCGCGTCGCTTGCAGCAGACCTTGGGGCCTTGGGTTATGTCATTGCCCATACCGGGGCGGCGCGTGGACTGATCTTCGCGCCCGGTGAGGTTCCGCAGCAAGCCAGCGTCGCTTTGCACGCGGCAGGTCTGCGCGGTGTCGTGCAGTTTCTGGCCGGGGGGGGCAGATGAGTTTTGCCGCGATGATGCTGGTGGCAATGGTGTTGGACAGTCTGATCGGCTGGCCTGCGCGGCTTTACGCGGTGATCGGCCATCCGGTGACATGGATCGGCGCGCTGATCCGCTGGCTTGATCTTTCGCTAAACCACGATTCTGCACGCGAAAGGTCGCGCCGGATGGCAGGGATGGCGACGGCGCTGGTGGTGATCGGCGTCACGGGCGGTGTGGCGTGGGCGTTGCAATGCGCGCTGCCGGCGGGCTGGCCGGGCATTGTGATCGGCGGTGTGCTGGCTTGGCCGCTGCTGGCACTGCGGTCGATGTACGTCCATGTCGCGGCGGTGATTTCCCCGTTGCAAAGCAACGATTTGGAACAGGCGCGCTTTGCGGTCTCGATGATCGTCGGGCGCAATGCTGCCGTGTTGGATCAGGCTGGCGTGGCGCGGGCGGCGATGGAATCTCTCGCAGAAAACACCTCGGATGGCATTGTGGCCCCACTGTTTTGGGGCGCGATTTTGGGTCTGCCGGGTATCGCCGCCTACAAAGCGATCAACACGCTGGACTCGATGATTGGCCACCGCACGCCACGGTTTGAGGCGTTCGGCTGGGTCTCGGCCCGTATCGACGATCTGGTCAATCTGATCCCGGCGCGACTGACGGGGGCGGTGTTTGCGCTGGTCTCCACCGCGCCGCGAAAGGCGGTAAACGTTATGTGGCGCGATGCTGGTCTGCACCGCTCGCCCAACGCGGGCTGGCCAGAGGCCGCGATGGCCGCTGGCCTTGGCGTGCGGCTGTCCGGCCCGCGCGTTTATGCCGACCGCGTGGCGGAGGAGCCTTGGGTCAACGCGGACGCCCCAGATCCGACCCCCGCCGATCTGCAACGAGGCCTTGCGCTTTATGTCCGGGCGATGTTTGTGCTGGGCGCAGCGCTGCTCGGTTTGGCGCTGGTCTGAGGGGGCAGATGCGCGACCACGGGGGGAATATCGACGGGGCAATCGCTCGCTTTGGCGGTGTGGATTGGATTGATCTGTCGACTGGCATCAACCGCGTGCCCTATAGGGTCCCAGTTTTGCAGCGCGAAGACTGGACGATGCTGCCCACTCAAACCGCCAAGCAAGCCTTGTTGGATGTCGCCGCCAAAACCTATCGTTGCACCGCCCCAATGCTGGCGGTGGCGGGTGCGCAGGCGGCAATCCAGATGATCCCCCGGCTTGGCAAACCGGGAAAGGCCCGTGTGCTGGGGCCGACCTATAACGAACATGCAGCCAGCCTGCACGCCGCTGGTTGGAGCGTTGAACAGGTCAGTCAGTTCGGCCAGTTGGCGGGGGCCGACCTCGCTGTGGTGGTGAACCCCAATAATCCCGATGGTCGATCCTATGCGCCCGCTGATCTGCTGGCTTTGGCCGCGCAAGTCGGGCGCTTGGTGGTGGATGAAAGTTTCGCCGATGCGCAGCCGGAGCTGTCCTTGCTGCCGCAAGCCGGGCAGGCGGGTCTGCTGGTGCTGCGTTCTTTCGGCAAGTTCTACGGGTTGGCCGGGGTGCGGTTGGGCTTTGTGATTGGCTGTGCGGAAGACATCGCGGCTTTGCAGGAAATGTCGGGGCCTTGGCCTGTGAATGGTGCTGCCCTGCGGATTGGGGCTGTGGCTTTGGCGGATGCAGCTTGGGCCGAGACGACAGTGCAACGGCTGCGGTCGGAGGTTGCACAGGCCGATGTTTTGGCGCAGGCCGCAGGCTGGCAACTGGTCGGCGGCTGCGAATTGTTCCGCAGCTATGAGACGCCGGATGCAGAAACCGCACAATTCCGACTGGCAAAACAGCGAATCTGGAGCAGAATCTTTCCCTATTCAAACCGATGGCTGCGGATCGGCCTTCCCGGCTCGCCTGGTGAATGGGCGCGACTGACCCGCGCTTTGGAGGTATGATGCAGTTCACCCCAGACGAATCCGCCACCCTGTTGCGCATCCTGCAATGGCGCCGCGACGTGCGGCATTTCCGCCCTGATCCGGTGGATGAGGCGGTGTTGGAGCGGCTTCGCGCCACGATGGATTGCGCGCCTTCGGTCGGCAACGCGCGGCCTTGGCGGGTAATCCGGGTCGATGATCTCAGCCTGCGCGCCGCCGTGCGGGCCAATTTCAGCCGTTGCAACGCTGAGGCCGCAAAGCTTTACTGCGGCGAAAAGCACGCGGAATATCTGGCGCTGAAACTGGCGGGGCTTGAGATCGCCCCGGTGCAACTGGCGGTGTTCAACGTGATGGACCCAGAGGCCGGGCATGGCCTAGGTCGGCAGACGCTGCCCGAAACGCTGCGGCAATCGACGGCGATGGCTGTTCATACTTTGTGGCTGGCGGCGCGGGCCGAGAATTTAGGCATCGGCATGGTTTCAATTTTGGAGCCACAAGACATCGAAGCGCTGCTGAGTGTGCCAGAAGGCTGGGAGTTTGCTGCCTATCTCTGCCTCGGCCATCCTGAATTCATGGATGACACCCCGCTTTTACACCGCACGGGCTGGCAGGAAAACACCCAGACCGAATGGCCGCGGCGCTGAGGTCGCTCTTCAAGCCTGTCAGCTTTCATCGCTGCGTCGGCGCTTATCTTGCCAAACCAAGCAGCGCTGTGACGTCGACATGCGCCTCCATATGTGCGGCCAAGGCATCTAAAACGGCGTCAACTCCAGCGCTGTAGTGCAAGCCCGAAGCCTGCGCGCCGATCTGGCGCAGGAAGCCCGCGCGAAATTGGTCGTTGGCGAACATGCCGTGCAGATAGCTGCCCATCACGCAGCCGTTGGCTGAAACTGCGCCTTCGGCTTGGCCGTTAACATAGGCGAACGGGCGGGCGCGATCAGGCCCCTCAGTACGCCCGATATGAATCTCATAGCCCTGCATCGCAAGCCCGGTGGCGGCATGAACAGCTTCGGTCCGCGTCAGCCGCTTGTCCGGGGTCATCAAGGTTTCGACATTCAAAGCGCAAAGGCCCAAGGTTTCGCCCATTGGCCCCTCAATCCCCTCAGGATCACGCACAATTTGGCCAAGCATCTGATAGCCGCCACAAATCCCCAGCACGCGACCGCCGCGCCGCAGATGCGCCGCCAGATCCACATCCCAGCCCTGCGCCCGCAGATAAGCCAGATCGCCGCGTGTGGATTTCGAGCCGGGAATGATCACCAGATCGGTATCGCCGGGGATGGCTTGGCCAGCCCGCACCATCTGCAAACTGACGCCAGCTTCCAGAGCCAAAGGGTCGAGGTCGTCGAAATTTGCAATCCGCGACAACACCAGCGCCGCGATTTTATATCCACCCGCGCCGCCCCCCTTCGGCAAGTCGAGGGCATCCTCGGCAGGCAGCTTTGACGCAGCCTCAAAAAACGGCACCACGCCAAACCCGTGCCAACCTGTGCGGGCCTCAATCAGTTTATAGCCGTCGTCAAACAAGCGGGGGTCGCCGCGAAACTTGTTGATCAAAAACCCCGCGATCATCGCATTATCCGCAGGGTCCAGCACCGCCTGCGTGCCGACAATCTGCGCAATCACGCCGCCGCGATCAATATCGCCGGTCAGAATTACCGGGCAATTCGCCGCCCGCGCAAAGCCCATATTGGCGATGTCGCCCGAGCGCAGATTGACCTCGGCTGGCGACCCTGCACCCTCGACAATCACCAGATCAAATTGCGATTTCAACCGCTTGAAGCTGTCCAGAACCGAAGCCATCAGTGAGGGCTTCAACGCCGCATAATCGCGGGCCTTCACCGTGGCGATGCGCTTGCCCTGCACCACAACTTGGCTTCCGGTTTCAGATTCAGGCTTCAGCAACACCGGGTTCATATCGGTATGCGGCTCCAGCCCACAAGCCAAAGCCTGCAACGCCTGCGCGCGGCCAATCTCACCGCCATCGGCCGTCACTGCTGCGTTGTTGGACATGTTCTGCGGCTTGAACGGAGCCACCGAAAGCCCGCGCAGTTTAGCCGCACGGCAAAGGCCTGCCACTAGTAAAGACTTGCCGACGTTGGAGCCTGCGCCTTGGATCATCAGGGCTTTCATCGCGACCCTCCAGCGTTGGTTTGGCGGAGGTTTCGGAAGTCTCCGGCGAGAGTATTTTCTTCCAGCATGAAAGCCAAAGAATGTCGGCGCAGCATCTCGGGCCGATTGCGCGGGGGAGATGCTGCGCTTTCACACTGGGCGATCATCGGGGCTCCCCCCTGTACCGCTTCCCCGTTTTGGAACCAGAAGGTTAACATTTCGTTGCTTTCATACTGGCGAAAATACTCCGGGGGTTTGGGGGCTGGCCCCCAATCTATCCTGTCAGCAAAGCCACCAGATCAAAATTCCACCCCCGGCTGCGCCTTGATACCCGACCGGAACGGGTGCTTCACCAGCGTCATTTCCGTCACCAAATCCGCCGCCTCAATCAACTCTGGCTTAGCGTTCCGCCCGGTCATAACCACATGGGTGAGCGGCGGTTTTTCAGCGGCCAGAAACGCCAGCACCTCGGCGATATCCAGATAGTCATAGCGCAAGGCGATGTTGATCTCATCCAGTAGCACCAGCCGATTGCCGGGATCGCGGATCAGCTCTTTTGCCTTCTCCCAGCCCTTCGCGGCCATCGCGATATCGCGGGCGCGGTCTTGGGTTTCCCAAGTAAAGCCCTCACCCATCGCGTGAAACTCGCAGAGATCGGAGAAATGCGTCTCGATGATCCGCCGCTCGCCGGTATCCCAAGCGCCTTTGATGAATTGCACAACCGCGCAGGGCATCTCATGCGCGATGCAGCGCAGAATCATCCCGAATCCGCTCGAAGATTTACCTTTTCCCGCCCCAGTATGGACGATCAGCAACCCCTTATCGCCAGCCTTGCCGGCCATGATCTTATCGCGCGCGGCCTTCTTCTTCGCCATCTTTCGCGCGTGGCGGGCGTTTTCATCACCTGATACGTCGCTATCGGAGGTCGCTTCAATCACGGGCAGCTCTGGGTCGGCCATTGGGGGTTTTCCGTTGCTTGACAAGGGGCGCAATTCTGCCACAGGTGGGCAGGTGTTGGTTCCTGTTTATGACAGGCGAAGAGGGAATGCGAAAGGGGGCAACCCCAAAAGCTGCCGCCCCCGCGACCGTGACCGGAGAGGTTGCCCGAGGCCACTGGAGCAATCCGGGAAGGCGGGCCACCGTGGGGGAAGCCCCGTATCCGCAAGCCGGGAGACCTGCCAGCGCAAGACTGAACGGGCGAACGGGGTGTTTCGCAACCAGCAGGCAAGGCCCCTTGGCCGTGCCTTTCTGGCCATCCCATCGCTCAATTTGGATAGGCTGATGACCGTAACGCTGCATGTCTGCACCACCTGTAAGGCCGGAGAGGTCGTAGAAGACGGGGAGGCATTGCCGGGTGCGCGGCTTCATGCGGCCTTGTTGGTGGGCGAAATTCCTGAGGGTCTGCGCATCGTCGGCGTCCCCTGTCTGTCCGCCTGCAATTCTGGTGCGGCGGTGGCGCTTTCGGCTCCCGGCCGGTGGTCCTATGTCTATGGCCGTCTGACCGAGGCCGATGCGCCTGACATTCTGCTCGGCGCTGCGGCCTATCTCGCCGCCCCCGATGGTATCGTGCCGTGGCGTGCGCGCCCGGTGATTTTCCGCAAGCAAAGCCTTGCCCGTATCCCGCCTTTGGAGCTTCCCGATGTCTGACCTCGCAAAAATCCCCGTCACCGTGATCACCGGCTTTCTCGGGGCTGGTAAAACCACGCTGATCCGTCATCTGATGCAGAACCCGCAGGGCAAGCGTCTGGCGATCCTGGTCAATGAATTCGGCACCGTTGGCGTCGATGGCGATATCCTCAAATCCTGCGCGGATGCGAATTGTCCGGTGGAGAATATTGTTGAACTCGCCAACGGCTGCATCTGCTGCACCGTCGCTGACGATTTCATCCCGACCATCGAGGCATTGATGGCACTGCCCGTGCGCCCCGATCATATCATCATTGAGACCTCTGGCCTCGCTTTGCCGAAACCTTTGTTGAAGGCGTTCGACTGGCCCGCGATCCGCTCGAAAATCACTGTCGATGGCGTGATCGCTTTGGCCGATGCCGAGGCCGTCGCCGCTGGCCGGTTTGCGCCCAGTGTCGAGGCGGTGGATGCGCAGCGTGCTGCTGATCCGTCGTTGGATCATGAAACCCCGCTGTCGGAAGTGTTCGAGGATCAAATCGCCTGCGCCGATATCATCCTGATGTCGAAGGCCGATCTGGCAGGGGAAGCGGGCCTCGCTGCAGCCCGCGCCGTGATAATGGCGGAATCGCCCCGGCCAATCCCGATCCTGTCAATGTCGGAAGGTATCATTGACCCGGCCTTGATCCTTGGTCTGAACGCGAAAGCCGAGGATGATCTCGCCGCGCGCCCGTCGCATCACGATGGCCATGACGACCACGAGCATGACGATTTTGACACCGTGGTGATTGATCTGCCCGAGATCAGCGATATTGACGCGCTTGTCACCGCCATCCAGCGCCTTGCCGATGAACAGCACATCCTGCGCGTCAAAGGCTATGTCGCCGTTGCGGGCAAGCCAATGCGTTTGCTGGTGCAAGCGGTTGGCGCACGGGTGCGGCATCAGTTTGATCGCGCGTGGGGTGCATCCCCGCGCCAAGGCCAGCTTGTGGTGATTGCCGAGCATCACCACGTTGATCTGGCCGCGATCCGCTCTGTGCTGGGGGCCTAAACCATGCATGTCGTCTTCCGCGAAAGCCATGGGCTGGAGGATACGCAAACCCCGTTTGATCTGGGTCAGACCCCGGCCGAGCTGGTGGTTTTGTCGTTTTCCGACAGTGACCTCGGCGCGTTCGCGGCAGGCTGGCATCGCGCCCGCGACGGGGCAGGGGCGGGCAAACTGCCCACTCTGCGCCTCGCCAACTTAGTTGCCTTACAACACCCGATGTCGGTCGATACCTATGTCCAGAAAACCCTGCCGGGCGTCAAAGGCATCCTTGTCCGTCTGATCGGTGGCGAGAATTACTGGCCCTACGGATTGATGCAACTGCAAGACCTCGCCCGCCGTCAGGGCATCGCTTTGGCCGTGCTGCCCGCCGATGGCCGCGCAGATAGCGCGCTCGACGCCCATTCCACCTTGCCCATAAGCACCCTGCGCCGTCTGTCCGCGCTGTGTGACGCTGGCGGAGCGGTCGCTGCGCAGGCTGCCTTGGCGCAACTGGCGCTTGCCGCTGGGCTCTACGCTGGCCCGGTGCCGGGCGATAAAACCGTGCCCGATTGTGGCTGGTATGACCCCGACTTTGGCGTGATCCCGCAACCCGCCGCCACAGGCCAAACCATCGCCGTGACCTTCTACCGCAGCTACGTCACCGCCGCCGACACCGACCCGGTGGATGCCCTGATCCGCGCCTTTCGCGCGCGCGGCTTTGCAGCCTACGGCCTGTTCGTTCCCTCGCTAAAAGCCCCCAATGCCGACACCTTCCTACGCGCAGCCCTCGCCCACCTGATCCCATGCGCCATCGTCAACGCCACCGCCTTTTCCGCCCGTGGCACCGACGGCACCACCCCCCTAGACGCAACAGGCTGCCCCGTCTTCCAAGTCGCCCTCTCTACTGCTCGCAAGCGCGACTGGAACGCGTCCGAGCGCGGCCTTTCTCCCGCTGATTTGGCCATGCATGTCGTGCTGCCCGAAGTCGATGGCCGCATCTTCTCGGGGGTCGTCAGCTTCAAATCGCCTGGAAAACGCGACCCGGATCTGCAATTCTCGCGCTTCGCCCACCGCACCGATCCCACCCGGATCACTGCCGTGGTGGAGCGTATTCTCGGTTGGCACCGCCTCGCTACCACTCCTGCACCCCAGCGCAATCTTGCAGTGATCCTGTCCACATATCCCGGCAGACCTGATCAGATCGCCCATGCCGTCGGCCTTGATGCGCTGGCCAGCACCGAGGCCCTGACCGCCACCCTAGCTGCCGCAGGCTACGCAGTTCAGCCAGCCAAAAACCTTGCCCAAGCCCTCACCACCGAGACCCTGACCTGGCCGCTCGCCGCCTACAAAACCGCCCTCGCCAGCATGCCAGCTCCTCTCCAATCTGCCATCGCCGCCGCATGGGGCGCACCCGAAGCCGATCCCGCCGCCCAAAACGGTGAATTCCATTTCGCGGCTACCCGTGCAGGCCAAGCCCTGATCGCCCTGCAACCCGAACGCGGCACCGTCACCAGCCGCGAGACCGATTACCACGACCTCGCCCGTACCCCGCGCCATGCCTATGTCGCCTTCTACCTCTGGCTGCGTGCCCAATCCCTGCACGCGCTAGTCCATATAGGCGCGCATGGCACTCTGGAATGGCTGCCGGGGAAATCGGTGGCCCTGTCCGCCGATTGCTGGCCCGAAGCCCTCACCGGCCCGATGCCCATCATCTACCCGTTCATCGTCAATGACCCCGGCGAGGCCGCGCAAGCCAAGCGCCGCATTGGCGCTGTCACTCTTGGCCATGTCCCCCCACCGCTCGCCCAATCCGCCACCCCGGAAAACCTGCTGCGGCTTGAGCGTCTTTTGGATGAATACTCCACCGCTGACGGTCTAGACCCCTCCCGCCGCAACCGCCTGATCGCCACCATCCGGGATGAGGCGCAGGCTTCGGGCGTGGAAGCCGACCTTGGCCTAGACCAGAACGCCAGCCCCGCCGAGGCGATCACCCGCATCGACCGTTTTGTCTGCGACATCAAGGAAAGCCAGTTCGGCGACGGTTTGCATATCTACGGCCAATCCCCCGGCGAAACCGAAGGCCTGCTGACGGCGCTGGCGGGCCGTCGCGTCAACGCTGGTCCCTCCGGCTCGCCATGGCGCGGCCGCAACGATGTGCTGCCCACAGGCCGCAATCTCTATTCCGTCGATCCCCGCGCTGTGCCCTCCCGCGCCGCCCATGCCCAAGGCGTCAAGCTGGCCGAGGAATTGCTGCGCCGCCATTTGCAAGACAAAGGGGATTGGCCGCGCGGCTTGGTGATCGACCTGTGGGGCTCTGCCACTATGCGGACGGCGGGCGAAGAATTAGCGATGGCGCTGCATCTCGCGGGGCTTGCGCCGAAATGGGATGACGGGTCTGAACGGGTTTCCGGTTTTGAAATCCTCCCGCTTGCCTTGCTCGACCGCCCTCGCATCGACGTGACCCTGCGCGTCTCCGGCCTGTTCCGCGATGTGTTCGGCGGCCTGAGCCAGTTGTTCGACGCCGGGGCCGCAGCCCTGTCACAGCGCGATGAAACTGCCGATATGAACCCCTATATCATCGCTGGCCCCCGCGTGTTCGGCCCGAGACCGGGCCTCTACGGCATGGGGATGGAGCCTGCACTGGAAGATTACACCCCCGAAGGGCGCGCGGCGGCGGGTGAGGCGTGGCTGTCAGGTTCCGACTGGACGGTTGATGCCAAGGGCCAAACACAGCACAACCGCGCCGCCTTGGAAAACCGCCTACGCGCCGCTGACGGCTATGCCCATGTGCAGGATCTGGTGGAAACCGACATCCTACTGGCACCTGATTATGCAGCACACGAGGGCGGTTTTGCCGCCGCCATGGCAGCGATCGGGGCCGCTGAACCCGCGCTGTATCACATCGACGCCACCCGACCCGATGCTCCGAAAGCCCGGCTTGTCGCCGAGGAAATCGGCCGCGTCGTGCGCGCTCGTGCTGCCAATCCCGATTGGGCCACGGGTATGATGCGCCACGGCTTCCGGGGAGCCGCTGAAGTCACAGCGACCTTGGATAACCTCGCCGCCTACGCGCATCTGACTCGAAATGTTCCCGCGCATCTGTTTGATCTCTATCTCGAAGCCACCCTTGGCCGCGCCGATCTGGTGGCCTTTATGGCGAAGGAAAACCCTGCCGCCCTCGCCGCCCTGCAAGCGCGCTTCAAGGCGCTGCAAGATGCAGGCCTCTGGATCACCCGCCGCAATTCCATCGCGGCGATGATGGGGGCTGGCGAGTGACTACCCCGCAAACCCCCATCATTCAAGGTTGGTGCCCCGGAGCCTTGCGCCCGATGCAATCCGGCGACGGCCTTGTCGTGCGCATCCGCCCCCGCGCAGGCCGTCTGACCTCAGACCAAGCCCGTGGCATCGCAAGCCTGTCTGCCCAGCACGGCAACGGCCTGATTGATCTGTCCAACCGCGCCAACCTGCAACTGCGCGGCGTCACCGAAGCCAGCCATCCCGCCCTAATTGATGGCCTGCGCGCGGTTGATCTGATTGACGCCGATGCCACGGATGAGGCCCGCCGCAACATTATCGTCTCGCCGTTCTGGACCGAGGGCGATGGCTCGCAAGAGATCGCTGCGGCATTGGCAAAAGCACTTACCGCTTCAGATGCCCCTAACCTGCCGGGGAAATTTGGTTTCTCGATTGATCTTGCGAAGTTTTCCACAATCCAAACAGCTTCCGTTGATATTCGGATTGAATGGCACCCGTCCGGCTGGTTGGTGCGCGGCGAAAGCTTTATCACGGGCGCAATGATCGACACCGCAAAAGCCGCTGCTGACGCCGCGCTAGAGTTGGCGCGCTGGTTCATGGACAGCGGCGGTGTCGAGGCGGGGCGCGGACGCATGGCGCGGCTTTGGCAAAACGAACCCTTGAATATCCGGCATGACCGACTGCCCCTGCGGTTTAGGGAAGGCGGCGGAGCAATGCTTGGAAACGCCTCGCCTCCCAAACCGGGGACATTCGCGCAAGGCCAACTGGTCGGCTTTGAATTTGGCCAGATGCAGGCCGAAACCCTCGCCCAACTTGGCGATCTCGGGCCCCTCCGCCTTACACCTTGGCGAATGCTGTTGATCGAAAGCCTCACCGAAACCCCGCATATCCCCGGCGTGATCACCCGCCCGGATGACCACATGCTGCGCGTCATCGCCTGCACCGGTGCCCCCGGTTGCCTGCAAGCCCATGCCGCCACCCGCCCGCTCGCCCGCGCGCTTGCGCCAATGCTGACCGAAACACTGCACATCTCGGGCTGCGCCAAAGGCTGTGCCCACCCGACCGCAGCGCCCCTCACGCTGACCGCCACCCCCAGTGGCTTCGCCCTGATCCGGGGCGGCACCGCCTCTGGCACTCCGCTGCGCGAGGGGTTATCCGCTGCTGACCTCACTGAAACCAATATCCTGAACGAGTTCCCCTGATGCCGCACAGCTACATCACCGATGGTGCAGAGATTTACCGCCGTTCCTTCGCGATGATCCGTGCCGAGGCCGATCTCGCCCGATTTACCCCCGAGGAGGAAATCGTCGCGGTGCGGATGATCCATGCCGCCGGGATGGTCGGGCTTGAATCCTATGTCGAATTTTCCGAAGGCATGGCGATTGCGGCGCGTAGCGCGCTGGAGGCAGGTGCGCCGATCCTGTGCGACGCGCGGATGGTGTCGGAAGGTGTCACGAGGGGCCGGATGCCTGCGGGCAATCAGGTGATCTGCACCCTGCATGACCCGTCGGTGGCCGCCTTGGCGAAAGAGATGGCCAACACACGATCCGCCGCCGCCTTGGAACTTTGGCGTCCGCATCTGGCCGGGGCCGTCGTCGCCATCGGCAACGCCCCCACCGCCCTGTTCCACCTGCTGAACATGCTGGAAGACCCCACCTGCCCACGCCCTGCCGCGATCATCGGCTGTCCGGTCGGTTTCATCGGGGCTGCGGAATCGAAAGCGGCGTTGATGAAGGAGCTTCCCGTGCCGTCGCTGATCGTGCGCGGGCGGCTCGGCGGCTCGGCGATCACCGTGGCCGCGATCAACGCGCTTGCAAGCCGGGTGGAGTGAATGGGCAAAATCATCTGCACAGGCCTTGGCCCCGGCGACCCCGATCTGATTTCGGTGAAGTCTGACCGCTTGATCCGTGGGGCGCAGCATGTGGCCTATTTCCGCAAGGCAGGGCGGGCAGGGCAAGCACGGCAGATCGTGCAGGGGATGCTGGCGGAGGGCGTCGTCGAATATGCGATGGAATATCCCGTCACTACCGAGATGCCGTTCGACAGCCCCGAATATAACGACGCCCTTGCGCGGTTCTATGACGATTGGGCCGACCGTTTGGTTACGGTCGCGCAGACCCAGGATGTGATCGTGCTGTGCGAGGGCGATCCATTCTTCTACGGCTCGTTCATGCACCTGCACACCCGCCTTGAGGGCCGCGCAGAGGTCGAGGTGATCCCCGGCATCACCGGCATGACTGGCTGCTGGAACGCCGTCGGCACGCCGTTCACTTGGGGCGACGATGTGCTGTCGGTGCTGATGGCGACGCTGCCCGAGGCTGATCTGGTCCACCACATGCAACGCTCTGACGCCATGGTGATCATGAAAACCGGCCGCAACCTGCCGAAAGTGCGCGCCGCGTTGGAAACTTCGGGGCGGCTCGCTGACGCATGGCTGGTCGAGCGCGGCACCATGCCGACCCAACGCATCGCCCGCCTTGCCGATGTCGATGCCGCAGATTGCCCCTACTTCGCCATCGTGCTGGTCCACGGCCAAGGTCGGCGCCCGGAAATCGGGGGGCTGGAATGAGCGGTTGGCTCGCCGTCGCGGGCCTTGGCCCCGGCGCTGAAAACATGGTGACGCCAGAGGTTCGCAGCGCTTTGGCCGAGGCCACTGATGTGATCGGCTACTTCCCCTATGTCGCCCGCATCGCCCCGCGCGCCGGCCTGAACCTGCATGGGTCAGACAACCGGGTTGAGATTGACCGCGCCGACCACGCTTTGCGCCTCGCCTCCGAAGGCGCAAAGGTGGTGATCGTCTCCTCCGGCGATCCCGGCGTGTTCGCCATGGCCTCGGCTTTGTTCGAGGCTTTGGAAAAACGCCCCGATCTGCACGATCTTGATATTAAAATTCTCCCCGGCATCACGGCCATGCTCGCCGCTGCCGCCCACGCCGGTGCGCCCTTGGGCCATGATTTCTGTGCGATCAACCTATCCGATAACCTCAAGCCGTGGCCCCTGGTCGAACACCGCCTGCGCCTCGCAGCCCAAGCTGATTTCGCGATGGGGTTCTACAACCCCCGTTCCTCCAGCCGTCCGCATCAATTCGCCCGCGCGCTGGAAATCTTGCTGGAAGAATGCGGCCCAAACCGCCTGATCACCTTCGCCCGTGCGGTTTCCACCCCTGAAGAACGCATCCAGACCGTCACCCTCGCCGAAGCCACCCCGGAAATGGCCGACATGCGCACGGTTGTGATCGTCGGCAACTCCGCCACCCGCCGGGTTGGTCGCTTTGTCTACACCCCAAGGTCGGCATGAGACAACCAGCCCATCACCTCAGCCACCGAAGCTGCGACCTCCCGCGCGGGCAGGGCGGGGCGCTCAATCATCACCACGGGAATCCCCAAAGCCCGTGCGGCGATCAGCTTGGCCTCGGCCCCCGCGCCGCCTGCGTTCTTGGCGACGATATGGCTGATATTATGCTGCATCAGCAGCGCCTTATCACTCTCTACCTCAAACGGACCCCGCGCCAGAACCACAGTGCAATCGGGCAGCGGAGCCACTGCGGGCGCATCGACCAGCCGCAGCAGATAGTGATGTTGTTTCGCCGCGAAACACCCCAGGTTCTGCTTGCCAATCGCCAGAAACACCCGTGCCTGCGCATCGGGCAGGGCGTCAACAGCCGCCTCCATACTGCCGACATGCACCCAATTATCACCCGCAGCGGCCACCCAAGCCGCCCGCTGCAACCCCAACAATGGCACCCCAACCCGCCCGCAAGCCTCAACCGCATTACGGCTCATCTGTGCGGCGAAGGGATGCGTGGCATCGACCACAGCACCAATCCTCTCGGCCCGCAGGTATTCGACCAAGCCGTCAATCCCGCCAAATCCGCCAATTCGCGTCGGCAAGGGCTGCGCCACCGGGCTATCGGTGCGACCCGCATAAGAAAACACCGCGTCCTTCCCGGCAGCCGCCAATGTCCGCGCCAAAGCGCTGGCCTCGGTGGTGCCCCCCAGCAGAAGAATGCGCGTCATGGATAAGCCTTGGATTGCAATCATCGGTTTGGGGGAAGATGGCCTGCCGGGCCTGTCAGATGCAAGCCGTGCCGCACTGGCGCAGGCCGAAATCATCTTCGGCGGCCCGCGTCATTTGGATTTGGCGGCAGCGGGTGCCAAAGGCCGCGCATGGCCCATGCCGTTTTCGGTGGCCCCTGTGCTGGCCTGCAAAGGCCAAAACGTCGCTATCATCGCCTCGGGCGATCCGTTCTGGTTCGGTGCGGGCAGCAGCCTGACTGCCCACCTTGCCCGCGACGAATGGCAAGCTTTCCCCGCGCCCTCCACCTTCCAACTCGCCGCCGCCCATCTCGGCTGGCGGATGGAGGACACCACCTGCCACGGGCTGCACGCCGCCCCCTTCGCTCGCCTGCGTCCTGTGCTGACCAAAGGCCATCGCGCGATTTGCTTGGTGAGAGACGGCAACGCCCCGCAAGCCTTGGCAAAGTGGCTGACAGATCAGGGATTTACCGCCCATCTGACCGTGCTGGAAGCCCTTGGCGGCCCAAATCAACGTATCCGCGAAACCACCGCCGCAACCTTCGCCCTGACCGAGATCAAAGCCCCCGTCGCCGTCGCCATCGAGATCACCGCAGGTCAAGGCCTATCGCGCGCCTCCGGCCTCGACGACGCTTTGTTCGCGCATGACGGCCAGATCACCAAACGCCCAGTCCGTGCGCTGACCCTATCGGCACTCGCTCCGCGCGCAGGCGAAGTGTTGTGGGACATCGGTGCAGGTTCCGGCTCGATCTCGGTCGAATGGTGCTTGGCCGGAGGTCGTGCCTTGGCGTTTGAACTCCGCCCCGACCGCGCCATCAACATCCGCGCCAACGCGCTGAATTTCGGCGTGGACCACCGCCTGACCTGTATCGAAGGCACCGCATCCGAAACCCTCACCGCCCACCCGATCCCGGATGCCGTGTTCATTGGCGGTGGTGGCAACGCAGCCCTCTACGATCAACTCTGGCAAATTTTGCCAGAAGGCACCCGCATCGTCGCCAACGGCGTCACCTTGGAAACCGAAAGCCTGCTGGCAGGGCAACATGCCCAACGCGGTGGCACCCTTCTGCGCATCGAGCTTGCGGCAGCTGCGCCCATAGGTCGGATGCGTGGCTGGGATGCCACCCGCCCGGTCGTGCAGTTGAGTGCGATCCGATGATCGTTGCAGGCATAGGCTTTCGCAAAGATGCCGGGATCGACAGCCTGCGCGACGCTTTGGCCCGCGCCGGAGGTGATGCGGCGCAGGCCCTCGCCACCGCCAAGGACAAAGCTGACTCCCCTGTCATCCAAGCCCTTGCCGCCGAAATGGCCCTGCATCTGCACGCAGTTCCCTTGGAACGTCTGCGTAACCAGCCCACCCTGACCCAGTCCGTCCGCGTCCAGGCTCGCTATGGCACCGGCAGCCTCGCCGAAGCCGCAGCGCTTGCCGCCGCTGGCCCCGGCGCACGGCTTTTAGGCCCCCGCGTCACATCCCAAGACGGCATGGCCACCGCAGCCCTTGCCGAAAGGAGCATCCCATGACCATCCATTTCATCGGCGCAGGCCCCGGCGCGCCTGATCTAATCACCCTGCGTGGCCGCGATCTGATCGCCTCCAGCCCGGTCTGCCTTTATGCCGGATCGCTGGTGCCGCAAGCCCTGCTGGCGCATTGTCCGCCGGGTGCCAAGATCACCAACACCGCCCCCTTGTCGCTGGACGAGATCATCGCCGAACTCGCCGCCGCCCATGCCGCGGGTCAAGATGTCGCCCGCCTGCATTCCGGTGATCTGTCGGTGTGGTCGGCGATGGGCGAGCAACTGCGCCGCCTGCGCGCCCTGAATATCCCCTATGATGTGACCCCCGGCGTGCCGTCGTTCGCCGCCGCTGCCGCTGCCCTCGCCACCGAACTGACCCTGCCGGGCCTGACCCAATCCGTTGTCCTCACCCGCACCTCAGGCCGCGCCACCGCGATGCCAGAGCGTGAAAACCTGCCTGCCTTTGCTGCCACCGGCGCCACCCTTGCCATCCACCTCTCGGTGCATGTGCTTGAAAACGTGGTGAAAGACCTCACCCCCCACTATGGCCCCGATTGCCCCGTCGCCGTGGTCTGGCGCGCCACTTGGCCGGATGAGCGCATCGTCCGCGCCACGCTGTCCACACTACAAACTGCTATCGGCGCGGAAATGGAGCGCACAGCGCTGATCCTCGTCGGCCCCGCCCTCGCCGCCGAAGGCTTCGAGGAAAGCCGCCTCTATGCCGGCGACTACGACCGCCGCTTCCGCCCCGTCGGCACCGATCCGCGCTTCCCGGAAGCCCAATGATCCCCGGATTGCTCATTTCCGCCCCGGCCTCCGGCACCGGCAAGACCACGCTGATGCTCGGTCTGCTCGCCGCCTTCCGCGCACAGGGGCTGAACGTGCAGCCGTTCAAATCCGGCCCCGACTACATCGACCCCGCCTTTCACGCGGCGGCTTCGGGGCGCGCGTCTGTCAATCTGGACAGTTGGGCGATGACCCCAGCGCGGATCGCAGGGCTGGCTTCGGTAGCGGCAGATGCCGATTTGATCCTCGCTGAAGGCTCGATGGGCCTGTTCGATGGTGTGGCCAAACCGGGGGAATTTGGCAGCGGAGCCAGCGCCGATATCGCGGTGATGATGGGGTGGCCGGTGGTTCTGGTGCTGGATGTCTCGGGCCAAGCCCAATCCGCCGCTGCCGTCGCCAAGGGCTTTCAACTGCTGCGCCCCGACATGCCCTTCGCCGGGGTGGTCTTGAACCGCGTCGCCTCGCCCCGCCACGAAGCCTTGGTGCGCGCGGGGATGCATGCGGCAGGCATCCCGGTGCTGGGCGCGCTGCCGCGACGCGCCTCAATCGCGCTGCCCGAGCGCCATCTGGGCCTCGTTCAAGCCGAGGAGCAACCGCATCTACAAGCCCTGCTGGCCGAAGCCGGGGCATTCATTGCCGAAAATCTGAACCTCGACACCCTGCGCGCCGCCGCCCGTGGCCATCTGCCCCCCCAACCGCCATTAAAAATCACGCCTCCGGCCAATCGCATCGCCCTTGCGCGAGACGCTGCGTTTTCCTTCATCTACCCGCATCTTCTGGCCGGATGGCGCGCGGCGGGGGCCACGATCCTGCCATTCTCGCCGCTGCAAGATGAGGCCCCAGATCCGACAGCGGAAACCTGCTGGCTGCCGGGCGGCTATCCCGAGCTTCACGCCGGAAAACTCGCCGCCAATGCGCATTTTCGCCAATCTCTGCAAGCCTTTGCTCAGACCAAACCGGTACATGGCGAGTGCGGCGGCTATATGGCGATGGGTGCGGGCCTGATCGACGCGCAAGGTGAGCGGCATGAAATGACAGGGCTTCTGGGGCTAGAGACCAGCTTTGCCAAACGCCGCATGCATCTGGGCTACCGTCTTGCGCAAACCAATGTCCCCATCGTCGGCCACCCCGCCCGTACCCGGCTCCGCGGCCACGAATTCCACTACGCCACCATCACGGCCCAACCCGATGCCCCCCTTGCGCAAGTCTGCGATGCAACCGATACCACTGTTGCAGAAACCGGATCGCTCCGCATCCAAACGGGCGGCGGCCAATCGTCCGGCACCTTCTTCCATCTGATCGCAGAGGCGACATGACCGGCTTTGTATCCTTCGTTTCCTCCGGTCCCGGCGATCCCGAGCTATTGACCGTCAAGGCCGTGAACCGCCTTTCAACTGCCGAAGTGGTGCTGTTTGACGATCTTTCCTCTGGTCCAATCCTTGGCCTTGCCGCCAAATCCGCTGACCTGATCGCGGTCGGCAAACGCGCCGGGCGGCCCTCGCCGAAACAAGATCACGTCAGCCGCCTGTTGGTCGATCATGCGCTTGCTGGCCAGCGCGTGGTACGGCTGAAATCCGGCGATTGCGGCATGTTCGGACGGCTGGAGGAGGAGTTGGTTGCCCTGCAACAGGCGGGAATTTCATACGAAATTATCCCCGGCGTCACCTCTGCCTCTGCTGCTGCCGCGGCCTACGGCATCCCATTGACCCGTCGTCTGACCGCGCGGCGCGTGCAATTCATCACCGGGGCGGATGTGACAGGCAGCCTGCCGGAAAACACCAATATGGCCGCCCTCGCCGACCCTCTTGCCACCACTGTGGTCTACATGGGCCGCCGCACCTTCGCCGATCTCGCCGCTCGGCTGATCGCCCACGGCCTGCCAGCCGACACACCTGCGCTGCTGGCCGAGGCGGTCTCAATCCCCGATCAAAAAATCACCCGCCACACCATTGCCAGCCTTGCGACCCATCTGCAAACTGCAACCAGCCCGCACCCTGCGCTGATCTTCTACGGCCCCTTGGCCGAGTTCCCGGCATGAGACTTTACGTCTGCACCCTGTGCCAGTTGGGCCGCGAGGGTTTTGCCGACACTCTGCGCGAAGCCATGCCTGCCGCCGTCGAAGTGCTTGAAATCGAATGTATGTCTGGCTGCACGCGCGACCAATCCATAGCCTTCCGCGCGGATGGCAAAACCGCCTATCTGTTCGGCGAGATTACCGCCGCTGATCTGCCCGAGCTTGAAAATTTCGCTCGCCTTTATGCCGCCTCGCCGGACGGTAACTTCCTCGACGCCCGCGTGCTGGGCAGTCTGCGCAGCAAGGCCATCGCCCGCATTCCGGCCTGATGTAATCGACCATTGTGTCGCCTCTGACCCTTCAAAAGCCGCATTTCTGCTTGACCCAAACCGGGGCTTAGGTGACTGATGAATATGCATGGTGTTCTAAAAACGCAAAGCGTCTGGACTGAAACGAGAATGAGGAATGGGTGGACCAATCGGCACCCCAAGCCTCAGCCGCCCCCGCGACTGTATGCGGTGAGCGTGCTTCCGATGTGCCACTGGCCCCTTAAGGCTGGGAAGGTGGAAGCCTGCTACGACCCGCGAGCCAGGAGACCGGCCACGCAAAGAAACGCTAAACACCGTCGGGTGTGACGGTATGGAGAATAGAATGACCACGAAGACCCTCGCTTCCAGCAAAACAACCGCGCTGATGTCGGTGCTGTTTGTTGCAATGATTGGCGCCTCGACAGTGTTCTTGACCGGTTTTGCCCATTCGCAGACCCTGCATGACGCGGCACATGATGTGCGTCACGCCTCTGGCTTCCCCTGCCACTAAACGCATGATCCAACGTATGCTGACCAGCGCGGTGTTCGCTGGTTTTGCGGCAGGCCTGCTTGCGGCCCTGCTGCATTTTGTGTTTGTGCAGAAGCTTATTCTTCTGGGCGAGCAATATGAAACCGGCGCATTGGTGCATTTCAACGGGGTCGCAGCAGGCGGTCACGCGGACGATCACTACCATGCCGCCCCCGAAGCTTCTGCCGCAGATGTCACAGCAACCGCTCCCGCAACAACTGAAGCGCCCGACGCTGCGCAGGCTGACGGCCATGAGCACAAGCATGAGGCCGCCGAAGAAGACGGCGCAGCCTCGCGCAACGCTTGGACCAGCCTGTTCTTCGGTTTGGCCTATGTCGGCTATGCCCTTTTTCTGGTTGCAGGTTATGGCCTTGCTGAAGTGTTTGGCAAACGCGTGACCCTGCGCGAAGGCCTGCTCTGGGGCATCGCGGGCTACGCCGCCTTCCAACTCGCCCCGGCGATGGGATTAGAGCCGGAACTGCCCGGCACCATGGCCGCCGATCTGACCGCGCGTCAAATCTGGTGGATCGGCACCGCGCTCTGCACCGCGGCTGGATTGGGGCTGTTGGGCTACGGCAAGGGTGTGGCTTCGGTGATCGGCGCGGTGCTGCTGCTTGCGATCCCGCACGTGATCGGCGCACCCGAATTAGAAAGTTACTCCGGCGTCGCCCCGCCCGAACTGGCTTCAACCTTCGCGGCACGCTCGTTGGGGGTCGGTCTGATCGTATGGTCGGCTATGGGCGCGCTTTCGGGCTGGCTCTGGTCGCGCCCACAGTAAGCGGATGAAAATCTACGCGCGCCGATCCTTGCGGTTGGCGCGCGTTCTGCTGCAAATAGCGCAGCTATAGGAGGCCCCATGTTTGATCTTACCCTCATCGGCATCGGCACCGGCAATCCCGACCACCTCACCCTGCAAGCCATCAAGGCAATCAACGCCGCAGATCTGATCCTGATCCCCCGCAAGGGCGAGGGCAAAGCCGATCTGGCAGAACTGCGCCTCGCGATCTGCCGTGATGTGCTGAGCAATCCTGCGACCCGGATCGTCGAATTTGATCTGCCGGTGCGGGACGCGCGCATCGCGGATTATAGGGCGCGGGTGGAAGATTGGCATGACCGGATCGCGGACGTTTGGACGGCGGCGATTGGCGGGGCAGCAAAGGTCGCGTTGCTGGTGTGGGGCGACCCCTCGCTCTATGATTCCACGCTGAGGATTGCTGCGCGGTTGGTGCCCGCCGAGCGGGTGCATGTGGTGCCAGGGGTGACGTCTATTCATGCGCTGACGGCGGCGCATGGGGTGGCTTTGAATGAGATCGGCGCACCGTTTATTGTCACCACGGGGCGGCGGTTGCGGGAGGAGGGGTTTCCTGCGGGCGTCGATACAGCTGTGGTGATGCTGGATGGGGAGTGTTCGTTCCAGAGTATTGATCCGGCAGGGGTGACTATCTGGTGGGGGGGGTATGTGGGGATGGCTGAGGAGATTATTGTGGAGGGGCCGCTGGCCGAGGTGGGGGCGCGGATTGTGAGCCTGCGGGAAAAGGCGCGGGCGGCGCATGGGTGGATTATGGATATTTATCTGCTGCGGCGGGGGTAGGTTTTTGGTGGTCCCAACTCGGGACATTTTTTGATTGTTTTATTTCAATGAGTTAAGGGTGCGAAATTAGGAATTTGTTAAGGTTTGACGTAGGGGTGACCCCGTGCCGCCTATAATCCCAAGGCTTTGCGGAGCGCCGCATTGGCGCGGGTTTGCCAGCCTTTGCCGTCTTGTTTCAACTGAGCCAGCACATCGGGATCAAGGTAAAGCGTAACGCGCTGCTTTTTCGCAGCCTGATCCAAAGGCGGGCGACCGAGTTTGCCGTGGTGTTGCAGCACGGCGACGAGTTCGGGGAAGGCCCAGACCGGCTTGGCGCGGGCGAAAGTTTCCGCCGTCCATTCCGGGTTTTCTTCGTCTGGTTCGGATTCTCTCAGCGATTTGCCCATGCCCGTTTCTCTCTTTCATTCGCTTTGCGCAGACTGATCAGCCGAAACCTTTCACCGCGCGGGGTGAAGATGACGATGAACAATCGCCCGCCAATCATTCCGGTCGCCTTGAACCGCGCCTCGCCATAGTCGCGCCTGCCATCCGGGTCGATCACTGCCGTATCCAGATCAAAATCGCGGACCATAACAAAATCCAGCCCCCGAAGAAGCAGTGTCGCTTGGCGCTTTGGCTCGTCCCAGTCCCACATTTATATGCATACATTAAGGGGAAATGCAAGGGGGAGGATAGGGGAGGGATGGTTAAGGAAGGGTGAAGACGAGGAAGAGACTCCTACCTGCGTGAACCAATTATCCTAAGGTTTGCTTGCGGTGTCTTTAAGAACAAGGCAAAGGCTTATCCCCTTTGATCCGGCGGCACATGATGTAGTGCGACGCGGCTTGCCAACTTAAAATGTTCTGGTATTGTTCTACTCATGCCAGCCAGATGGAAAAATGACAAACCTATGTC